>JAQYPT010000071.1 GCA_028726625.1 Prevotellaceae bacterium
TTTGCTTTTTTTGTATTGCCGATTGTGCTCTTCGGGGGCTTCGCGCCCCCGGCCGCATGGCAAACCTCCGCGGTGTTTTTCATGTTTTTTGTACAATCCAAACACCAACAAATTTTGCACTTCGATTTTGAATCTTTAAAAGAATCAGTTGTTTTATTATGTATATTTAACTATCGAGTATGGCTTATTGGCTGCGCTTTTCTGTTGTGTATGGCTTGGTACGAATAATGACATTTTCAAATCCCATGGATTTCATTAACTGGTAGAACTGGCGGGTGGCGTTGCGTTCTGCACTCTTGATGTTTGGTGTTGTCAAGCATCGGTCAATCATAGCTTGATAGGCTCTTCGGTAAAGATCGTCACGATCTTTAGCCTTCCATTCACCTTTTTCAAAGAAAGACTTGGTGCGAGCCTCATCAATAAAGTTGTAATCCAACAGTTTGACGGGTGGTAACATAACGACGATAGAATCTCCTTGAGGCTCTATAAAATCTTCACCTGCATCTTGTAAGTCAATACCCAACCGCAAAGTACCATAATAAATACGAACCAATTCGGCATCACCGAAGAAGCCATGCCTAACGGTATCAATGATTTCTTCGTTGTTGATGGTCAAAAACTCCCATTGTCCAATGTCACGAATGCTCTGTATCTGCGTGGGGGTAATCTTGATTTTATCATCCTTTGACAGCTCGAACCTATTGTCTTTATTAAGATACACCAACACAATGCCCACCAACAGCAAGACCATAATCACGAAAAAAATAGTCTTCCTTGATATCTTGGACAGGCGGTTGAGCAAGTTGTGCCTTTTATTGTTATTCGTTTCCATGTTCAATCGTTGTTTTGTCAAGAAGAGTCTTAATGTCTTTCAATGTGAATTGCTTTCGGAAAGAGATGGTGATGTCTTCCTCACGATACCCCATTTGCTCTATCATCGGTATCAACGTACGGGCAGCACTTTCACGAGCCAGGTCGATAATGCCCAGTGAATTGATGTCTTTGATGATGGCATCACGCCCTTGTTGACCGTAGCTGGTTAGTTCTTCGTCAGAGAAGTTGCTGCGAGTGAGGGCAACATATTGTTTAATTTCTTCATGATTAATGCGAGTTGACGTGAGTGTCACACGAGGATCCGGCAAGATAATCTCAATTTTTTGTCCCTTCTTTTGCACGTTTTCTTCGCTGAAATTACTGAAATCAATGTAAGCTTTCAGGGTGGCATCCATCGGAATGGCAATCTTCCGCTTGCCCAATGGAAGGTTGATACTGAAATCTTTCTTCATGAAAGAACCGTTGAGCTTCAGCTGGTCGTCATGTGTAATGATTTTGTGAACATGAACTTCAGTGGTATATAGTTTTGAACACTTTTGTATCTGCATCACCATGGTTGGAATCGTGTCCATAGAGCTGATATTTTCTTCTGTCTTTTTGTGTGAACAGGAGCAAAAAGCAATGATGCAACTGAGGATAAATATATATAATCGCATGTCTGTCTTGAGCGTGATACTATGCTGAAAACGCTAAAAGCTACATATTGAAGCAATGGCATTTTCGTATTGTTGAGTAATTTATGTTTTACAAAGGTAGAAAAATAAATTGGTAATGTCATGAAATGTGTCAAATTTATATTCTTCATTTTACATCTGGTTGCGTACTACAAAAATATGATGTAACTTTGCACACTCAAACAGATTCCATTATTCTACAATGGTCTGTGAGCAACTATTATATCATCGTAAATGAACATTCATCATCCTGTTTCACGTCAATTCATTGTATGCGTGACGCTGTTCTTGCTGCTATCGAAAGCTGTTTTTTCCGCTGTGACTGACACTACGGCGTACACACCATCCCCCATCCTCACACCTGTTACTAATTTCAATGCGAAGAAGGCATTAAAACAGGATTTTACTTACATGGGATTGGGATTCATCGCCTCGGGATTTATCGTGAAATCTCGCAAAGAAGACTTTCGCTCTCTCCGACATTATTTTCAACCAACGTTCAAGACCACTTGGGACAACTACGCACAATACAGCCCTCTGCTAACAACGTGGGTGCTGAACACGGCTGGCGTTCAAGGACGAAGCTCACTTCAACGTCTTGCGGTAAGCAACGCCATGTCGTTTGTCATGATGGCAGGAATAGTCAACACCATGAAACACACCACAAAAGAGCTTCGTCCAGATGGCACTAAACGCAACTCTTTCCCTTCGGGGCACACGGCTACAGCGTTTGTTGCCGCAACCATCTTGCACAAAGAGTATGGACTTACGCGTAGCCCATGGTACAGCATAGCTGGGTATTCAGTAGCTACAGCAACGGGCATTTGCCGCATTTTGAACAACAGGCATTGGGTAAACGACGTGTTGGTTGGAGCGGGAATAGGCATTTTAGCCACAGACATTGGCTATGCCCTGGGTGACCTGATATTCAAGGATAAAGGCCTGAGGCGAAGCAATCTGGAAGATATTACGCCCAACATCTCAAACCGACCCTCATTTTTTGCCATCAACATAGACATGGCAGCCAGGATGCAACGCTTCAAAGCACCAGAAGTATACGACCACTATGATGAGAACATGCAACCTTATGCTCCTGGCAGCTCACAAGGATCAAGTCATCCTTTGGGATTGAAACTGAACTTGGGTGCCAGCATAGGCGTAGCGGTTGAGAGTGCTTATTTCTTGAATGATTACATCGGAATAGGCGGAAGACTTCGCGTAACGACCATGCCTGTTACTGCTACCGTTGATTTGTCGCATGGGTTCAAATATAATATGTACGCACATGGCCTGCAAAATGATTTAAAAGAGAGATTCGTGAACTTCGTAGGACTGGAATCCAATCATGTGGGCATGTTCGATTTCAGTGCGGGTGCCTATTTCTCTTATCCCCTTACCAGCCGATTGCGCTTAGGCAGCAAGTTGCTGATTGGTAGAAGACACACGACCGACTATGACATCGATGCCATCGCCGATGTGGATGTTGAGGGTCTGCGCAATGCCCTTACTCCAATTTCCGCAAATGACAAACAATATTTTAAGAGCCCAGATGAAAAGGGAGAGCTGACAAGATGGTTGGATGACCTGGGCGATGGACGAGGCATCCATGATGGTAAGTTTTTAACGATTAAGTCGAACAAAACGCCCCTATACAACACGGGGCTCTCCTTGACGTGGGCCTACAAGCATGGCATGTCGTTCAAGACAAATCTTAATTATGACTACGCTGAACCTGAATACACGTATGAACTAAGGAACCGTATTCAAGAATCACAGGATGGCACACGGACTTATCTTACTGACACCTTTAAACGTCGGACTCCCATGCACCAACCCAGTTTTTCATTCGGTATGGCATTTAATTTTTAAATCAGCCACCAGTCAGCCGAACATGATGAATCGCTCCCCTGTCATGCAATAGCGATCAAAACGCTATGAGCGATTCTTGGTACAACTGGATGGACTAATCCATTGAAAACCTCATCTAAATGCCACCTTTCTATCAAAAGATATGCTCGTTGGTCCTACCCAAATCATGACTGCCAACGTTACTGATTTTTTTTGACAACGTACGCGTTCATATTTCGCATATTTGCAAACAAACATGTCGGTTGTTGCAAATACGGCAAGCATGAGCATTCTTTGTATATACTTCATACACAACAGTTTATAAATCTTTCCTGCGTTTTATCTACCTATCAATATCTCTTTTGTTAGCAAAAGCATTGAGTTAAGCATGCAATTCGCATGCTTTTATGTTGCAATAAGCTACAACTTACCCACCAAAGTGATGGGTGTTCAGCGAAAAACACATTGACATTGCAGCAAAAACACAATTCTAAAGCGTCGTTGACGTCCTGTGTGCATCCTCCATGCCTAGTATTTTCTTCTAGATTGCACATTCTGAAGGGTCATTTTGAGGGCCAAATATGAGCAAAAAAATCAACAAATGCTCACTCCGTTCTTTTGCGCTGGTTCAGTACATCACATCTCGATAAATGAACAACCCATATTTCGCCATTCTAAACTTTCTGGTTTTCAAAGTGGGAAAATATGTAAGAAATATTTGCAAACTTAAAATTATTCACTACATTTGCGACAAATCTACTAACTTAAAACACTTTAAAACTATGAACATTCCAATTATTTTTTGGCTTGTGCCAGTGGCCTCCGTGGTTGCACTATCCATGGCATGGTACTTCTTTCAAAGCATGATGAAGTATGATGAAGGCACACCTCGTATGCGAGAAATTGCGCAACATGTGCGCCATGGCGCCATGGCGTACCTCAAACAACAGTACACTGTGGTGCTGTATGTATTTATCGCATTAGCTATCCTGTTTGCTTTTATGGCTTACGTGCTCAAAATTCAAAATCCATGGGTACCGGTTGCGTTCCTCACTGGAGGTTTATTTAGCGGACTCTGTGGTTTCTTTGGCATGAAAACCGCCACTTATGCATCGGGTAGAACCGCCAATGCAGCTCGCAAGAGCTTAAATCAGGGTCTGCAGATAGCCTTCCGGTCGGGCGCAGTCATGGGACTCGTTGTGGTTGGTTTAGGTCTGTTGGACATTGCCATGTGGTTTATACTCCTCACCTATCTTTATCATGGCAGCAACATGGCACTGGTTACCGTCACTACAACAATGCTGACCTTCGGCATGGGTGCCTCTACACAAGCGCTGTTTGCACGTGTTGGAGGAGGTATCTACACCAAAGCAGCCGATGTAGGTGCTGACTTGGTGGGCAAGGTAGAACAAGATATTCCTGAAGACGACCCTCGAAATCCCGCTACTATTGCCGACAATGTGGGCGATAACGTGGGCGATGTTGCTGGTATGGGTGCTGATCTTTATGAAAGTTATTGCGGAAGTATCTTGTCTACAGCAGCATTAGGTGCCACAGCCTTTGTGGCAAGCGGTGACATGCAACTCAAAGCCGTGGTAGCACCTATGATTATAGCTGCAGTAGGTATTTTCTTGAGCTTGATTGGTATTTTCTTGGTACGTACCAAAGAAGAAGCGACGATGAAAGACTTGCTGAAGTCTTTGAGCCTTGGTACCAATGTTGCTGCGGTACTTATTGCCATCGCCACCTTCCTCATCTTGTATTTCTTGGGCATCACCAACTGGTTGGGTGTTAGCTTCTCGGTAGTAACAGGTCTGGCAGCAGGTGTCATCATCGGTCAAGCCACCGAATATTACACCTCACATAGTTACAAACCAACCAAAGAGATTGCAGCTGCTTCGCAAACGGGTGCAGCAACTGTCATCATCAAAGGCATTGGCACGGGAATGATTAGTACTTGCATTCCTGTGGTAACCATATCAGTAGCCATTATGTTGAGCTACCTCTGTGCCAACGGATTTGATATGAGTATGAGTGCCGAATCCATCAGTCATGGACTGTATGGTATTGGCATTGCGGCAGTAGGCATGCTTTCTACCTTGGGCATTACCTTGGCTACAGATGCCTATGGCCCCATTGCTGACAATGCAGGTGGTAACGCAGAAATGAGTGAACTAGGCGAAGAGGTGAGAGAACGTACTGATGCACTTGACGCTTTGGGTAACACCACGGCGGCTACAGGTAAGGGCTTTGCCATTGGCTCAGCCGCTTTAACCGCGCTGGCGCTTTTGGCATCCTATATAGAAGAGGTGAAAATAGCCATGGTCAGAATGGTAGACGAAGGTCATCAATTTGTAAATGCTGCCGGCAACGTATTTACACCCAACACGGCAAGCATGTCAGATTTCATGGAATTCTTCCAAGTGAACCTGATGAATCCACGCGTTTTAGTAGGAGCCTTCATAGGTGCCATGGCTGCTTACTTGTTCTGCGGACTCACTATGGGTGCTGTAGGTAGAGCGGCAGGTGCGATGGTAGATGAGGTTCGTCGACAGTTCCGAGAAATTAAAGGTATTTTAGAGGGCAAAGCTACTCCCGACTATAGCAGGTGTGTGGAGATTAGTACCAAGTCGGCACAACGCGAGATGCTGTTACCATCCATTCTGGCTATAGCCATTCCTATCGTTGTTGGCATCGTATTAGGTGTCGCAGGCGTGTTAGGTTTGTTAGTAGGCGGATTGTCTGCAGGCTTTACACTTGCTATCTTTATGGCAAACGCAGGTGGCGCATGGGATAATGCCAAGAAGATGGTAGAGGAAGGTAACTTCGGTGGCAAGGGCTCTGCGTGTCACAAGGCTACTGTCGTTGGCGACACCGTAGGTGATCCTTTCAAAGATACAAGCGGACCAAGCTTAAACATTCTGATTAAGTTGATGTCTATGGTCAGTATCGTGATGGCTGGACTAACAGCTGCTTTGATTTAAATATTAGTAGGACATCACTGATTGAAAATGCCTCAAAAAAAGCAGCACAAAATTAACTTGCTTGTTTTTTTAACGGATAAATGAGGCATCATTTCATTTTTTTATTGTAATTTTGTCTAAGATTTTGTACATGAGAGGAGTTTGATGCTTGGTTTACAAATACAATGCACAAACTCATCTCAATTTAGACAAATAGTAAAAGTTAAGTCGTTTTCCATTTAATCTAAAGCTGAACATCATGTATGATGAGAAATAAGGGTGAAGTTTGTAAAATTAAAACAAAGAGAATAACAAGTTTTGCTCATCAATTACTAATTTTTATATTCATGACATGTATCTGTAATCATGATGCTAGTGCAAAGGTCACTGACCATCTTCAAATGGAACGAGTCAAAGGATTTCCTGCAAACGAGAAAGGAATAGAGAAAGGGGTTTCGGCATGCTTTGCTGGAATTGTTGACGGCTATCTTATCATGGCAGGTGGGTGTAATTTTCCCGATGTTCCTGCCGCTGATGGTGGCAAGAAGAAATTTTATCAAGGAATTTACGCTGCCAAAATAAGCACAACTGCGGACACACTTGACTGGCAGTTGATAGGTAAGCTACCCGAACCTTGCGCTTATGGCGTATCAGTCAGCCTACCCAATGGCTTGCTTTGCATGGGTGGGTGTAATGCCGAAGGCTCATCTGATCAAGTGTTCAAGATAACCATTGAACAGGGGAAGGCTGTCGTGGAAGCCTACCCAGCCCTACCATGGAAACTGGATAACTTTGCAGGAAGCCTCGGTCATTCTACTGTGATGGTGTACGACGGTTTGCACATTGCACAACTTCAGCTTGAAGATTTGCAAAAAGGTTGGCAAATACTTTCGCCTTTGACAAGTGAAGTGTTAGGTCAACCTGTCTGTGGCTACACAGACGGCGCATTTTATGCGTGGGGAGGATGCACCTCCAAGACTGACAAGCAAGATGCCCAATTACAAATGCAGGGTTACCAGTTTGCCAAAAACGGAGCAAAGCCAGTAGAAGGACCACGAACATGCCTGCAAGAAGAGATATATCTTGGAGGAGCAGCTGTCGTGAACTGTGGTGATGCAGGCATTGTGACCTTAGGTGGTGTGAACAAAGATGTGTTTGAGGCTGCCGTAAACCGTCCCATGCCTGGATATATGAAACATCCCATAGCATGGTATCGATTCAATCCCTACATCAACTCATATAAAAATGGCAAGTGGACACTTTTGGGAAGCCATGAAGCTGCAGCGAGGGCTGGAGCATCTTTGGTATTAGATGGCACCTACTTATATATAATAGGTGGAGAACTGAAACCGGGAATCAGAACTGCGGAGATATACCGCTTCCGTTTACCATTATAGCCTCTATATTTTAACTAACACCCCAGGGAAAAAGAAAGAAAATGAACCTAAAAGAAAAAAAATATTATCCGTGGCTCGTAGTTGCATTACTATGGGTGGTAGCATTGCTCAACTACATGGATAGACAGATGCTCTCTACCATGCAAGAGTCGATGAAAGTAGATATTGTAGAATTGAACAAGGCAGAAGCATTCGGTGCACTGATGGCAGTATTTCTGTGGATTTATGGATTAGTAAGTCCGTTTGCAGGCATGGTGGCCGACCGTGTGAGCCGTAAATGGTTAGTGGTAGGCAGTCTGTTTGTTTGGTCTGGCGTGACCTATCTTATGGGATATGCCGAAAATTTCACGCAACTATATTGGTTGCGCGCTTTTATGGGCATTAGTGAAGCGCTCTACATCCCATCCGCACTGTCACTGATAGCCGATTGGCATGAGGGGAAATCACGCTCTTTGGCAATCGGCATTCACATGACGGGCTTGTACACGGGGCAAGCCATTGGTGGATTTGGTGCCACCATTGCAGCCATGTTTACATGGCATTCGGCATTCCGTTGGTTTGGTATCATTGGAGTTGTGTACTCTATCGTGCTGTTCTTGTTCCTTCACGAAAACCCCTCACATACACAATCAACCTCTGCAGCAACGCATAGTAAAGCCAGTACCAATCCCTTCAAGGGGTTAAGTATTGTATTATCCAATTGGGCTTTCTGGATTATCTTATTCTATTTTACTGTTCCAAGCTTACCGGGTTGGGCAACAAAGAACTGGCTACCAACGCTCTTTGCTACCAATTTAGGCATTGACATGTCGAGTGCAGGACCCTTGAGTACTATTACCATTGCTGTTTCGTCATTTGTGGGTGTCATCGTAGGAGGTATTATGTCCGACCGGTGGGTACAGAGAAACATCCGAGGACGTATCTACACCAGTGCCATCGGACTGGGCATGACGATACCAGCCTTGATATTGCTTGGGTTCGGTCACCATATTGTAGCCATTGTTGGCGCAGGTCTGTGCTTTGGTGTGGGCTACGGTATCTTTGATGCCAACAATATGCCCATTCTTTGTCAGTTTATTTCGACCAAACATCGTGGCACTGCCTATGGTATCATGAACATGGTAGGCGTGTTTGCTGGCGCCTTGGTGACGCAAGTGTTGGGCAAATGGAGCGATGGAGGCAACTTAGGATTAGGGTTTGCCATTTTAGGAGGTATCGTGGTGATAGCACTGATATTGCAACTGGCGTGTCTAAAACCAACGACAGATAACGCATCATAACTGTTGGCTAAATTTGAAAGCAATAACGGGGAGCGCTCTTCAGGGCTTATCTCCTCAAAATTCAAAACAAAAATCATCAACATATAAAAAATGGAAAAGATTATAGGATTAATTGACGCACCATTCACACCGTTTCATGAGAATGGCGACTTGAACTTAGAACCTATTGAAAAGTATGCAGCCATGCTGCAAAAAAATGGATTGCAAGGCGTATTTATCAACGGATCGTCTGGAGAAGGCTATATGCTCACCACCGAAGAGCGCATGCAATTAGCTGAACGCTGGCTCAAAGTAGCTCCACAAGGCTTCAAAGTCATCGTGCATGTTGGCAGTTGTTGTCTGCGCGAGAGTCAGAAATTAGCAGCACATGCTCAAGAAATAGGGGCATGGGGGATTGGCTCCATGGCACCTCCATTTCCAAAAATAGGCAGAATAGAGGAATTGGTGAAATACTGCGAAGCGATTGCAAACAGTGCTCCCGCCCTTCCTTTTTATTATTATCACATACCAGCCTTTAATGGTGCTTTCCTTCCTATGCTGGAATTGCTGAAAGCTGTGGACGGAAGAATCTCCAATTTTGCTGGTATCAAGTACACGTTCGAGAGCTTATACGAATACAATCAATGCCGATTGTATAAAAATGGCAAATACGATATGCTGCATGGACAAGACGAAACGATACTGCCAAGCCTAGCACAAGGCGGCGCACAGGGTGGCATTGGTGGAACTACCAACTACAATGGGCGCGAGCTGGTGGGCATTATCGAAGCATGGAAGAAAGGCGATATTGAGACGGCTCGCGAAAAACAAAACTTTTCACAAGAAGTCATCAACGTGATTTGCCGATACCGTGGCAACATTGTCGGAGGCAAACGTATCATGAAACTTTTAGGTTTTGATTTGGGACCTAATCATGTTCCATTCCAGAATATGACCAACGAGGAAGAACAACAAATGAAAAAAGAACTGGAAGCTATCAACTTCTTCAGCCGCTGCAATCGATTATGATAATGATATCTATAAGTATTTTTACAAAAAAATAGCCTACTTTGGTATTGCGTATTTTATGTAAATTTGCAATAGGATAAAGACAAAGATAATGACAGAATATAACGCTAATCAATCTACACGGAGAGAAGGTATCCATGGGCAGCATTCTCATCATCACCAACTTAGCCCCCACGAATCATCACCGTTTAAGAACAACAATCGTTTTTCTAAGAGACGAAGAAAAATGATTAGTAACGTTCTGTTCATTTCCTTATCCATCATTGCAGCACTCATCATGATTGCGGTTATCTGGTTGTACACCGTTGAATAATGCTACACGAATCATATTGAATGATGTAGAATAGGAATCTATTCACCAAGATAAAAAGGCGTTTCGAAGTATGATGTTCGAAACGCCTTTTCATTTAATGGTGTTATTTGACTAACAAACTTTCTCCAATCTCTTCATCACAGAGAACATGAATAAAGCAGAGAGCAAGCAGACTCCAATGAATACAGACCAAACAGCCCATACTGGTAAGTCACCCCAAAGATATCCACCTACACTCACCAACAAGTTACCAATGGCGGTAGCCGCAAACCATCCACCCATCATGGCTCCCTTGAGTTTAGGAGGTGCAACCTTACTTACAAAGCTGATACCCATTGGACTTAACAACAATTCACCGAAAGTCAATACCAGATAAGTACTAATCAACCAATTGGCAGATGCGTAATTGGCTGTTCCAGCATCAGCAGCCAACGCCTGTTCATTAGGAGTAAGCAAGCCTTGTGAGCCAACAATCATAATGGTATAGGCAAATGCCGCAATCACCATACCATAAGCTATCTTGCGTGGAGCCGAAGGCTCTTTGCCCTTGGCTGCCAACGAACCGAAGATGGCCATACTGACAGGTGTTAAGGCAACTACATAGAACGGATTGAATTGTTGGAAAATAGGCGCACTCACATCAATAGCTCCCTCTACTTGTGTGTACTTATAAATCAACACAGCGATTGCTGCCACGATGACAGCTAAAGAGATTCCCTTAGCTTTCTGTGTTTTTGACTGGAAGAATGAGAATCCTGCATAAACGATAAAGACAATCATCACAAGGTTCACCACATCGAAAGCCATGCTCTGAACGCCAGAAGAAGTCTTTTGAGTAAACTCATTGGCAAAGTAAGTCAGGGTAAGTCCGTTCTGGTGGAATGACATCCAGAAGAAAATAACCACTGCAAACACCAACAATAGTGCCACTACCCTATCCCTTACATCTTTTTTGCTCAATTCTTCGGTCTCGATAGCTTTACCATCGTCTGTCTTAGCTGCCGTGCCATTTCCTTCCACATGACGGAACGTTGAACGGAAACCGTAATAAATAGCCATAGAAATAATCAAGGATACACATGCTACAGCAAAAGAGAAATGGTATGCATCGTTCTCGGCATAGCCAACAGACTCGGCCCACTCTTTAATGCGTACGGCTGCCGTTGGTGCGAACAAAGCACCAATATTGATAGCCATGTAGAAGATGGAGAAAGCTGAATCGCGCTTGTCGGCATACTTCGGATCATCGTAAAGGTTACCTACCATTACTTGCAAGTTGCCTTTGAACAAGCCTGTACCAAAGCTGATGAACAGCAAAGCCAGTAACATTACTAAGAGCGCAAACGTCTCACCGCCCAATGGAATGGATAAGAACAGGTAACCCAGGAACATCACCACGATGCCAATGGTGACCATCTTGCCAAAACCGAACTTGTCGGCAAGCACACCACCCACCAGTGGAAGGAAGTAAACCAGTCCAAGGAACACACTGTAAATCATACCAGCCGTACCAGGATCCAATCCAAAGTTAGCTCTTAAAAACAATACAAACACGGCGATCATGGTGTAATAACCAAATCGTTCGCCGGTGTTGGCCAGTGCCAAAGCAAAAAGGCCTTTAGGTTGATTTTCAAACATAGATTTATTTTTTTTAATTGGTTTTAGTTATGTCAAAAAGATAAGATAGCTTTACGACGATATTAGACAAGTTGGACTTGGCAAAATAATCTCTCTTGGTATCACCATAGATATTTGCCAAACCATAATAATAACGCGCATCAAGTAAGATATGGCCCAGCTTAGGCAACGAATACTCCACGCCGATGCCCGCTACAATGCCATAATCAAACTTGTGTTCCACGGGCATGCTATATTGTGTTGTCTCTTTATTAGCTCTGTCATTCATGTTTGCATGGTCCAAGTCAAAGTTTACGCTGGTATTTTCATTCAGCATATAACCGAACTGGGGACCAGCTTGAAAGAAAAATTGAAAGCCTCTACCCTCTTTTCCCCATGCCAAATGGGCGAAAACGGGTACTTGTATATAATTGATGGTTCTGCTATATTCCTCAGCGAGTCCTGTTTCACTGTTCACAACTGGTTGATCTTTCAAGTCAACGATGTTTTCTTTCCATCCACCTTGTGTATAGTTCACCTCGGCATAAATGGAGCAAATGGTCTTGAAGTACTTCTCTGATGTATAACGCAACGTGAGTCCTCCTGTCATGCCCCCATGCAAGCCTTGCGTAACTTTGGGTACGAAGCCAACATTACTGAGGACATAGCCGCCATTCACGCCCACAGCAAACTCGTTACGATAGTTCCCTACTTGGGCAAAAAGCCACAAAGGAAACAACATGAACAGTAGAGAAAATACCGACTTTTTCATTTAAAAATCTTTCAAAAGCGATTCTTTAATAAGTGATACTCTCGATGGTTCGGTTGTTCTTATAATGAATCAACATGAAATTGGCATTCTGTCTGCCACCGTTAGCGACCTGCCTGAAATGTAATGGAGTTTGCAATGGCGTATGCATATTCTCCGCTTTGCTTCCTGAGAAGTTCATGCCATATCGATGAAGTCCTTGACAAAAATAACTTGCTTGGTCGTAACCAGTTAGTGCAAATCGTGGAAGAGCGCCTTGCATCTCTTCCTTAAACCACTGTTGATACTTGTATTCAATCCGCTTGGTTTGAGGAGAGAGCGCATTATAATAAGCAACTGTCGGTATATAAGTTTCGTACTTGCAGAAGTAATCGAAATACACTTTCGTATACATCAGCCACTCAGTGTATCCAAACAACGACACAGACAGTGCGGGATTGGCTGCCTTCAGCCCATCAATCTTTGCCAAAGCCACATTCAATTCTGGTGAACGCCCGGTATTCAAAATGACAACGTTAGGCTTTGACAAGCTGAACGACTTTGCAAAAGCTTCCTCGCTCGACTTCAAGTTGGTGATGTTATACTTGATGCCTTTGGCTTCTAACTGCTTTCTCAACGGAAAAGTGAAGATGCCTTTTGTACTCGTAGCATCATTACAGTCAATGAATACCGGATGATGGTTAGGGAAACGATCCAAGTAAGCACGTATGGCGTCTTGTGCTTGACTGTCTGCCGACTGGTATATTTGGAATATCTGAGGATTATTGGCCACCTCACCTCCTTCGATAGAGAACGGAATGACCATTTTAATTCCAAATTTCTTGCAAAAATCTCCCAGATGTTTTACTTGCTTGGTGTATAACGGACCAAAAATAATGTCACAACTTTTGGCATTCGGATCCAACAACGTTTGGCGGATGTCAACATCTATCGGAACATTCCAAGCATGAATATCGGTCGAAATGCCCTTTGCCTTTAAATCATCACATGCCAGCAACAAACCACGATAATACTCCACCATTCTCCTGCCATCACCATCAACATCGTGCAAAGGCAGCATCACACCGATGCGAATGGCACGCTTGGTAATGTCCATATTGCTAACCGATTGCGGTTTGGCAGATGCTTTTGTCGCAGGTGTTTGTGTCTTGACCGATCCTGTTGTCGCAGCAGTCTGATTCTTAACAAATGGTATGAAAACGGTATCCCCTTTCTTTAACTCATATCCTTCTTTTTTCATTTCAGGATTGGCATCCATCAAATCAGGAACGGAAATACCATATTTTCGAGCAATACCGAATACGGTATCTTTCTTTTTGGCTTCATATATGTCACGCCATTGGTTAACTTGCGCAATAGATTCAATGCTGAAAAGCATTAAAACTGCAAGTAATATATTTTTAAATATAGATTTCATGTTCATCGTTTTCATCCTTATTTAACTGCAAAAATACAAAAAAATATTCAACACCTCACTATTAGTCATGAATCTTTTATTATCTTTGTCTTCGGATTGCACCATTCTCATTGTTCAAAACAAATCAAAAATGAAAATTAAGACAGCCCTATTCATCCTCTTGCTGCTAACCTCTTTGCACATTATAGCACAAGAGACACCCACGATAAGTCCATCTGCCATCTTCACAACAGTAGATGGCGAAACGAGTGAGGCGGTCACCGAATTTAGTGGTTCAGCACCTTTAAAGGCCAAATTTTCAGCAAATGTAGCGAACCAAGGCGACTGGAACGCTTATTACGAATGGCGATTTTCCCTTGAAGGTGAAGAGAAACCATACCTCATACGCTACGAACAAGATACCGAAGTGACTTTCACCAAGGCGGGTTCGCATCGAGTAGTGCTCTACGCCATCTTCACTCATGGCACTGACTCAGTGAAGTATACAGAGGAATATTGGGCTGACGCATCACCGATAACTGTTTCTATTTCAGAAAGTAAGCTGGAAATGCCTAATGCTTTTTCTCCTAATGGTGATGGCATCAATGACATCTATAAAGCCAAAGACGGTTGGCAAAGTCTGACAGAGTTCAAGGCATACATTTTTAACCGATGGGGACAAAAGTTATTCGAGTGGACAAATCCAGCCGATGGTTGGGACGGAAAGTTCCAAGGCAAAGACGTGAAGCAAGGCGTTTATTTCTGTTTAGTCAAAGCAAAGGGTGCCGATGGAAGAACCTTCAACATCAAAACAGACGTGAATTTACTGAGAGGATACAATGAAGATGGTGGCACCAAGATGGGTAAATAAAACAAATTAGGAAACAACAGGATACAAATGACTCGCGAAGACGAAAAGATCAATATATGGGGTGCACGCGTACACAATCTTAAGAACATCGATGTAGAGATTCCACGCAATGCACTCACCGTTATTACAGGCTTATCAGGTTCAGGAAAATCATCCTTGGCATTCGACACTATTTTTGCCGAAGGCCAACGAAGGTATATAGAAACGTTCTCGGCATACGCCAGAAACTTCCTCGGTAACCTGGAAAGACCCGACGTAGATAAAATCACAGGACTGTCTCCTGTCATCAGTATTGAGCAGAAAACCACCAACAAAAATCCCCGCTCTACCGTTGGTACAACCACTGAAATATACGACTACCTGCGCCTTCTCTATGCACGGGCCGGTACGGCATACAGCTATCTGTCGGGTGAAAAAATGATAAAATACACTGAGGAGAAGGTTATTGAGATGATTCTCAACGACTATGCGGACAAGCGCATCTACATTTTGTCTCCCTTGGTAAGGCAAAGAAAAGGTCACTATCGCGAACTTTTCGAGAGTATGCGGCGCAAAGGCTACCTCTACATGCGGGTAGATGGAGAAATCACGGAGATTGTTCGCGGCATGAAGGTTGACCGATACAAGAACCACAACATTGAGGTGGTGATTGACAAGTTGCAGGTGCGTGGCAAGGATGACGAGCGACTGAAGAAAACTGTGCAGATAGCCATGAGGCAAGGCGACGGTGTCATCATGATTATGGACAAAGAAACGGGCGAAATACGCAACTTCTCTAAACGCCTCATGGACCCCGTCAGCGGCATTTCATACGGTGAACCCGCCCCCAACATCTTTTCTTTCAACTCGCCAGAGGGCGCCTGTCAGCGTTGCAAAGGCTTGGGCTATGTCAACGAGATTGATCTTTCAAAAGTTATTCCGAATGACAAACTTAGTATACATGATGGTGCCATCGTCCCATTGGGTAAATATAAGAACCAGATGATATTCTGGCAAATCGATGCCATCTTGCGCAAATACGACTTAACGCTCAAGACTCCATTCAAAGACATACCGCAGGATGTGGTTGACGAAATACTTTACGGAAGCCTTGAAAACATCAAAATTTCCAAAGATTTAGTTCGTACCAGCAGTGACTATTTTGTGACTTTTGAAGGCATCATCAAATACCTGCGTACAGTCATGGAGAATGATGATTCAACAGCCGGACAAAAATGGGCTGACCAGTTTCTTGCCACAACCACTTGCCCCGAATGCAACGGCATGAGGCTCAAGCGAGAATCGTTGTCGTACAAGATATGGAACCACAACATTTCAGAGATTGCCAACCTCGACATCACCGAACTGAAAGAGTGGCTCGACCATGTGGAGGAACATCTGGACAAACAGCAAAGAGCCATTGCTACAGAGATTGTGAAGGAATTGAGAGCACGCGTGAGCTTCTTACTTGAAGTTGGTCTCGACTATCTTTCACTCAACCGCGCGTCTGCCTCTTTGTCCGGAGGCGAGAGCCAGCGCATCAGACTGGCCACTCAAATTGGCTCACAACTGGTCAATGTGCTGTATATTCTCGACGAACCCAGCATTGGTTTGCACCAAAGAGATAACGAACGGCTCATCCACTCACTGAAAGAATTGCGCGACATGGGCAACACTGTCATTGTCGTGGAACACGATAAAGACATGATGTTGGCTGCCGACTACATTATAGACATTGGCCCTAAGGCTGGGCGCAAAGGGGGTGAGGTGGTTTTTCAAGGTACTCCGCGGCAAATGCTCCAGCAACATACCATCACGGCCGATTATCTAAATGGCAAACGAGCCATTGAGTTACCCACGAAACGGCGTGAAGGCAACGGCAAAAGCATTTGGATAAAGGGAGCAAGAGGTAACAACCTGAAGGATATTGACGTGGAGTTCCCGCTTGGAAAACTCATTGTTGTCACCGGCGTGTCTGGCTCTGGCAAGTCTACTCTCATCAACGAAACGCTGCAGCCCATACTGTCGAAGCATTTTTATCGCTCGCTGAAAAAGCCAATGCCGTACGATTCGATAGAAGGCATCGACTATATAGATAAGGTGGTAGATGTAGATCAAAGTCCGTTAGGACGAACTCCTCGCAGCAACCCAGCCACCTATACAGGCGTGTTCAGCGACATTCGCTCGCTGTTCGTCAACCTACCCGAGGCTAAAATACGGGGTTACAAACCTGGACGCTTCTCGTTTAACGTGAAAGGTGGACGATGTGAGGCCTGCGGTGGCAATGGTTACAAGACGATAGAAATGAACTTTCTGCCCGATGTGATGGTGCCGTGCGAGGTTTGCCATGGCAAACGCTACAACCGCGAGACGCTTGAAGTGAGATACAAGGGCAAAAGCATTGCCGACGTGCTGGACATGACCATCAATCAGGCGGTTGAATTTTTCGAGGCCGTGCCTAACATTTTACACAAAATCAAAACCATTCAGGATGTTGGCTTAGGCTACATCAAACTGGGACAACCCTCCACTACCCTTTCGGGCGGTGAGAGTCAACGGGTAAAGTTGGCTACCGAATTATCCAAACGTGACACAGGAAAGACGCTGTACATCCTCGATGAGCCAACAACGGGACTGCACTTCGAGGACATCCGCATCTTGATGGACGTGCTTCAGCAATTGGTTGATCGCGGCAACACGGTTATCATCATCGAACACAACCTGGATGTCATCAAGTTGGCCGATTACATTATTGACATGGGTCCAGAGGGTGGACGTGGCGGCGGCATGGTTTTAACCACGGGAACGCCTGAAGAAGTGGCCAAAAGCAGTAAGGGATACACCCCAAAATTCTTAAAACAAGAACTTAAAGGCTAACACCCTTCCGAGAGAGTTAACCTATATTTATGGAAGCAGGAACGTGCCCGCTTCCATATTTTATTACACCTAAATATTACAAATATTTAGGAGATTCGCCGTATTTATTGGCCTCTAAATCTGAATCTTGGCAGCACCAAACAATCAATAAGATACTTCCAATCAACGGAATGATTCCCCAAAGAATATTCCACCCGCTCTTGTTAATGTCATGAAAGCGACGAACAGTAACAGCTAAATTGGGTAAGAACAATACGAGTGCCGCAATACAATAAATCGCTCCGTAAAAGGCGTACTCAAAAGTGATGCCAAAAAGGTTATCCAATACAGCTGCTGCAATTAAAACCAAACAGTAAAACAGTATGAACCACCAATACTCTGACCGGCGCGCACGCCCCTTAAAGGTTGCATACTTGTTAAAAACTTGACGAACGGCATCGGTAAACGACAGCTTGGGCGATGCTTCACGAATAGAATTTTGTTCCATAGTTTTATTTTTTAATCGGTACAATCTCATTATACCTTGGTTATTAAGATGTTTAAAGAACAACAGAAGTTTAAAATTTTACTTTTATTAAAAGTGCTTTGCAATATAGCTATACACGCATTCTCGTAGAACAAAGTTAGATATAAATATTCAATTTAACAACTCTTTAACTCAAAATTTCTAAAGAAAAAAGCATCAAATAGCTGGAGTAAATACATATTAATTCTGACAATGTATTATTCGTGATCGATATCAAATAAGCACCATCTACAGTCTTCCTATTGTCGTCCTTTCAATAGCTATGAGTTTGGCATCCAATCTCCATGACTTTAACGTCCAATCTGTATGACTTTGGATGCCAATTAGCATGGTAAGCATCCAACTTTAGCCGCCTTTGTGTGGGCTTCCAGCTTTACTACCTTTGCCCGAAAAACTTTATGTTTGTACTCAACGAAACAAATGTTTTTCGGGTTTGTTGCACTCCAGTAGACATGCGTCAGGGTATTCTTC
>JAQYPT010000072.1 GCA_028726625.1 Prevotellaceae bacterium
TGGCAGTTCGTGCGTGAAGGCGGTTATCGCCCTGAAAAGCGCAAGCAGTCTGAAGGGGAAGCTCCTAAGTACGAACTATACCGCTTTGTCAATGGCAAACCTGACTATCCCGAAATGATTGAACTGCTGTCACGGCATCCAGACATTCTCGGTGAGCCAAAGGGTCTGACCATTGAGCCGTTGCCTGTGGACGAGGAAACGTCAAGCCTGAGTGCTATCATCATGGATGATGATTTCTATCACTTCACCATCGACCACAGCAAACTGACCAACGGGCTTCGCCATGCTGACTCAGCAGCCCTCATCGCCCTGAAGTCACGTGCCTACCTCAATCTTTTGCAGGACAAGGCTAATGGCAAGCATGTCAACAGCAAGGACATCAAGAAGCATCGTTCTGACGTGCTGAAGAACGTGGTCATCATGGAAGACAGTCAGATTACGGCTCCAGAGCCAATCGTCGCTTGCATAAAAGAATTTGTCGTCTCAATCAGAAATGATTGGGATGCCCTCTCAGAGCCTCTTGCAAAGGCTCTTGACCAGGATCCTTCATTCATCGAGGCTCTACTTGAACAATTAGATGGATTATTTGCCATAGAACAGTCATGAAGATACAGTATGCGTCTGACCTCCATCTGGAGTTTGCCGACAACTGGCGATACCTGAAGGAGAATCCCCTGCAAGTGACAGGGGACATTCTCGTTCTGGCTGGCGACATCGGCTACTTGGGGGATGACAACTATACCAAACATCCCTTCTGGGACTGGGCATCGGAGAACTACCAGCAGGTAATAGCCTGTATGGGCAACCATGAATTCTACAAGTTCTACGACATCGCAAAACTGAACGATGGCTATTGCCTTGAAATACGTCATAATGTCCACAGCTATTATAATGCCGTAGTACATATAGGTGACATTGACTTCATCATAACCACATTGTGGGCCAGGATCCCCCTGAAGGAGGCATATTATACGGAACAAGTGGTAAGCGACTTCCGGCGTATCATCTTCAATGGCGATATTCTCACCTTTGCTGATTTCAACCGCGAACATGAAAAGTGCCTGACTTTCCTGAAGAACGCTGTATCAAGCAGCAAGGCCAGAATAAAAATTGTCGTAACCCATCATGTCCCATCCTTCCAAATGCAATGCCCCAAGTTTGCCGAAAGCCAAGCTAACGGAGCTTTCACGGTTGAACTGGAAGACTACATCAAGGATAGCGGCATCGATTACTGGATATATGGTCACTCCCACTACAACGTGGATGTCGAGATAGGCAATACCAAATGTGTGTCCAATCAGTTGGGGTATGTATTTCATGGGGAGCATGAATCATTCGAGCCAGGTAAATATATCGAAGCATAACAACCCATGAAATTCTCCATGATATGTTCACTCAGTTCTCTGAAATATCTGCTCGATTCATCCAGGTGGACAAGTCAAAGGGTGTAAAACGCTTACTTTTTTCGCCACAATATATTGAGCATAAAATATCAACATTTAACGAAATATTCAACCGAATGAAAGAACAAAAGAACTTATTCTATAGTTTAAGAAAGGTGGCACATCCCTTCAAAAGCAGCTTAAACTCTATGTTTTTTCCGATTTTGAGTCAACCTTGGGCTTTTGCCGCCTTAACAAATGTTAATTACGTTAAAAATGCGATTTTTGAAAATTATTTTGAGCAGTTTTCTCACTTTTCTACCGTTTAACACCTAACTATCTGATAATCAGTGATGTTTATTTCCTGCATCGGCAAATAAAGCAGAACATCAGTAACGCTAGCAAATTGTTTTGTGGGATTGGTGCAATCCTGTGAATAGACGTCAGGTCGTTCTCCGTCTGTCTCATTTGTTTTGCAATAATCATTTAAACGTTCTGGCAAACTCATTGACTTTGACCGCCAAACTCAATGGGTTTGCCCTCCAATAGCATTGACTTTAGTGGCCAAAGTCAATGGGTTTGGCCAACTGAACAAAACCCCTTATACTGCTAAGGACGATGATACGATGGACAACCCCATTGTCGATTCATTCTCAAATCATGTCAACAATAAACTCTCAACATTCGAAAACAAGACAAAACCAATTGATATTCAAAACTATTTTCGTACATTTGCCCATGGAAAGAAACATACCATACAAATGAAAAAACTGTTATTTACCGCACTCGCACTCATACTTTCCGTTTGCACATGGGCTGCAAAGGCTTGGCGCATGCCGCTTACTGTCATCCAACCAGACGGAACCTCTCTGCAAGTTTACCAACATGGAGATGAACATTTTAACTGGTATAGCACGCAAGATGGTGCTATTTTGGTGCGCGAGCAAGACACCTTCTACATCGCAGCGATTGACAAATTTGGGCGCATAACGGCGAGTAAACAGGTGGCACACGAAGAAAACGGGCGACAAGCTGCTGAAAAAAAGTTAGTTGCCGCACAAGACAAAAAGCTTTTCTTTGAGCAGGCAAACACACTGCTGCAAACTCGTGCCATGCGAAGAGAACCGGTGAAATCAGACAACACCTACTTTCCACACACGGGTTCGCCTAAGGCAATTGTCATTTTGGCTGCCTACCAAGACACCACATTCACGCTCCCCAATCCTCGCAAATCGTTCCGACAGTTTCTCAATGGCGAAGGACAACCTCAAGATTATGGTTATGGCGAAAATAGGAACGCATCCAGTGTACAACAATATTTTAAAGACATGAGTTTTGGAACGTTCAGTCCACAATTTGACGTTTTTGGTCCCGTGACACTTCCGCACGAGCTTGCCTACTATGGAGGAACGGATGCCGACGGTGGCGGTGAAAAGTTTACCGAATTGATTACTGATGCATGCAAACTCATGGACGACTCGCTTGACTTCTCCGCATACGATGCCAACAACGATGGCTATGTAGACTTAGTGTACGTTGTATACGCAGGATATGGCCAAAACATGGGCGCAAAAAACGAAACGATGTGGCCAAAGGCTGGAACCATCACCCCGTTTCTTACCAAAGATGGTAAGAAGGTGTATCGATCTGGCATCAGCAACGAACTGATTGGTAACGAGAAAAGTCCTAAACAAAAAATGATTTCGGGCATAGGTCTGTTCTGTCATGAGTTTAGTCATTGCATGGGTTTGCCCGACTTCTACCCTACCTTCGCCGATTCAAGGGGCGACAATCAAGGAATGGAGGCATGGAGCTTGATGGACGACGGTGAATATACTCACAATGGGTGGTGCCCAACGGCGTATACGGCATGGGAACGTGAAGCCATGGGATGGATGAACATTGAAGAACTGCAAGACGCACAACAAGTAACCCTGCAGAACATTGATGAAGACGGGAAAGCCTACCGCATTTATGCCGACAAGGAGAAAAGCACAAACGAATACTACATCATTCAGAATATTCAGAACAAACGTTGGAACTCTAAATTGGGTGGGCATGGCATGATGGTGTATCATGTTAATTATGACGCCCAAGCATTTAGTTTAGGGGGCAACAGTGTCAACAACGTAAAGGGCAAACCCCGTATGACCGTGATACCTGCTGACGGTTTATTGTTCAGTTCGTACAATAATGACCGGCCAAAATACAAAGAACAACTAAAGGGTGATTTGTTTCCAAGCATTAACAATGTAACAGAACTGACCAACAACACAACACTGCCCAACTATCAACCGTGGACGGGTGCGACGTTAGATAAGCCTATTTATAACATCACTGAAAAAGAGGGAATCGTTTATTTTGACTTCCTCAAAAAGTTCTCTACACAGGGTATTGTGCCTACATTCTCCCAAGAAGCGACAAGCAACAAACGCATTTTCAGCCTTGATGGCAAATATATGGGAACCGACAAATCGATTTTGCCACAAGGCATATACATCATTGGAGGCAAGAAGGTATACATTCATCCTTTCCACTATTAATCAGAAAGGATAAATAGGGAAAGGATGCTGTATTATTTTATCATGTGATTTAGCGTTCGCCAAATATGGCACTACCCACTCTTACCATGGTAGAACCACACGTCACGGCGATGAGGTAATCGTGACTCATACCCCAACTGCGCTGTTTGAAAGATGGCTGGTCAGCAAAATATCGCTCCTTCACCTCGTCAAAAAAGTCTTTGGCCGTCAACATTTCCTGGCGTATCTGCCGCTCATCGTCCACGTTTGATGCCATCATCATCAGTCCGCAGATACGCACATTCGACAATTCACGCCATTCGCCTGCCTCCAAGAAATCACGGCAATCGGCCAAAGAGAAGCCATATTTAGTGGTCTCTTCAGCAATGTGCAGCTCCAACAGCACGTCGATAACACGGTTGTTGCGAGCTGCATGCTTGTTAATTTCTCGCAAAAGCTTGGGCGAGTCGACCGACTCGATCATGCTGATGTAAGGAGCAATAAATTTCACCTTATTGGTTTGTAGGTGTCCAATGAAGTGCCATTCAATGTCGTTGGGCAGTGCTTCCACCTTTTCAGCAAGCTCTTGTTCGCGGCTTTCTCCAAAGATGCGCTGCCCAGCCGCATAAGCACTCGCTATCATCTCTTTGGGATGATACTTACTGATGGCTACCAAACAAACGTTATCGGGCAGCCTTTTCTGCACGTCGTGCAAGTTTTTTGCTACATCAACCATGATTATGTAAATTTAAACGAACCACACTCCTATTCACTTCAGCCGTTTATACTTCAGGCTGGTCATCGGGTTCTTTCTTCAAATCGTGTTCAAAGACATCCATGATTTTGGTTTCTGAAACATTGGCCACTACGTAATCGAGCACGCTACTCGAGAACACTTCTCCGATATTTTGAAGGGCTCCCTCGATGTTCTTGGCCTGAACGAGATAACTGACGGCCGTTCGTTTCTCCTTACCTTTCTCCTCATCAATGGTGATGAACATCAGTTTGGCCTTGTACCATTTGTCATCGCTCTCCCTATCACTGAAAAAGATTTCACTGTAAACAGCCGGTGTGATGTTCTTAATGACGAACTCACCGCTTGAATAGCTCGCCATTTGTTTGGTGATAGCATCTTCTGCCTCACCAAAAGTAAAGGCGTCAACCACATAAGTTTCTCTTACCTTGGCGAAAAGTCCATCTTCTGCCTGACGCTCATATTGTACATTTGTTTCAAACCAATTGGCATTTCTTGTTCTCATTGTTATATCTTTTAAATGAAGTTACTATATTGCTTGAATGATATGGATGCAAAAGTAGTAAAAATCGGCAAATCCCACAAATGGAAGGAGCGACTTATGAAGAGCGTTTGAATAATATAATTTACTGTCAACCCACATATTTTATACTCCCACTTCATGTAGCGTTCAGATTAATTTGTTATCTTTGCATCATACATGCAGGCGAATTGTGGGCATGAATGATGACACGCACCACACTCACTTGTACGATTGCAAAAACCAAGGGGAAAAGTCCACCAAGGAATTCCCCGTATGAATATTGTATTATATGCCAGAAATATCTGTTCGAGGATTAGAGATGCCTGAGTCGCCTATACGCAAATTGGCGCCTTTGGCGACAGCAGCAAAGAAACGTGGCATCAAGGTTTACAAGCTCAACATCGGGCAACCCGACCTTCCGACACCACAAGTAGGATTGGATGCGCTCAAACATATCAACCGAACCATCCTGGAATATTCGCCCAGTCAGGGCAGCCTGTCGTATCGAGAGAAGCTCACTGGCTATTACAAAAGGTACGATATCAACGTTTCGGCCGATGACATCATTATCACATCAGGTGGTAGTGAGGCGGTGTTGTTCGCCTTCATGAGTTGTTTAAACCCTGGAGACGAAATCATTATACCTGAACCTGCCTACGCCAACTACATGGCTTTCGCCATCAGTGTGGGTGCAAAAATCAGGACGATCGCAACGACAATCGAGGAAGGCTTTTCGCTTCCCAAGGTTGAAAAGTTTGAAGAACTGATTAATGAGCATACCCGCGCCATCATGATTTGCAATCCCAACAACCCTACCGGCTACCTATATACCCGCAGAGAGATGAACCAAATCAGGGACTTGGTGAAGAAATATGACCTATTTTTGTTCTCAGATGAGGTTTATCGGGAGTATATCTACACCGGTTCCCCCTACATCAGTGCCATGCACTTGATGGGCGTTGAGGACAATGTCATCCTCATTGATTCGGTTTCCAAGCGATATAGCGAGTGTGGTATACGCATTGGAGCGCTGATAACACGCAATATCGAGGTGAGAAAGGCCGTAATGAAGTTCTGTCAGGCACGACTCTCCCCTCCTCTTCTTGGACAAATTGTGGCAGAAGCATCGCTCGATGCACCTGAAGAGTATTACCGCACGGTGTACGATGAGTATGTTGAACGACGCAAATGTCTTATTGATGGACTGAATAAAATACCGGGCGTGTACTCTCCTATACCGATGGGAGCCTTTTATACGGTAGCGAAATTGCCTGTCGATGACAGCGAAAAGTTTTGCCGATGGTGCCTGGAAGAATTCTCATTTGAAGGTGAAACGGTGATGATGGCACCGGCAGCGGGCTTCTACACCACACCGGGAGCAGGAATCAATCAAGTGCGCATCGCATATGTTCTCAACAAACACGATCTTGAAAAAGCACTGATAGTGCTGCGTGAAGCATTAGATAAATACCCGGGAAGAGTGGATACAGAACGATTGTAACATAGGGTTAGTAAGGAATTGCCAACTAAGCTCTTTCCTCCAGTAATGCGCCAAATGACATCGTCCTATAACGACAGAACCAGAGATGAATTTACCTTTATTCATAGCAAGAAGAATTTACAGTGTAAACGGTGATAAGGTGGAGGTTTCCAAACCTGCCATTAGGATTGCTACCGCTGGCATTGCCATCGGTCTTGCTGTGATGATTGTGTCTGTCTGCGTGGTGTTTGGTTTCAAACATGCTGTCAGTGCGAAGGTCATTGGATTTGGAAGCCACATCCAAGTGGCCAACTTCATGACGCTGCAAACCTCAGAATCGTATCCCATTCAGATGACAGACTCCTTGATCAAGGTGCTGAAAAACACACAAGGCGTAGAGCATGTTCAACGATTTGCAACCAAACAAGGGGTATTGAAAACCGACTCCGACTTCCTTGGCGTAGTTTTTAAAGGAGTTGGACCCGACTTTGACTCCACCTTTATCCACCAAAATCTGATAGAAGGAAGTATTCCTGCCTTCTCTGACACAAAAAGCAGCAACAAAATATTGCTGTCCATGTCGATGGCAAAGAAGCTGAAATTAAAAACAGGTGACAGGATATTTGCTTATTTCATTGACCACGCTGGGGTCAGAGTGAGGCGATTAACCATTGCAGGCATCTATCAAACCAACCTGGCTCAATACGATGACATCACTTGCTTCATGGACCTTTACACGGCTGTGAAGCTCAATGGCTGGGAAAAAGACCAGGTATCAGGTGCTGAAATCACGGTGAAAGACTTCAATAAGGTGGATGAAACAGAAGCTATCTTCATCAATCACTTAAACAGAACGGTAGATCAATACGGCGAAACTTATTCATCAAAGACCATCAGAGATATCAGTCCCCAGATTTTTTCATGGCTGGATTTGCTCGATCTGAACGTTTGGATCATTCTTGCCTTGATGATTGCCGTGGCCGGAGTGACCATGATTTCAGGACTTCTCATTATCATTCTCGAACGTGTTACCATGATTGGCGTACTGAAAGCCATGGGAGCCAAGAACGCGATGATTAGACATACGTTCTTATGGTTTTCCGTCTTTATCATCACTCGCGGTCTTCTCATCGGCAATTTTATTGGCATAGGTCTGGTTTTATTGCAGAGATATACCGGTTTAGTCGGTCTGGATCCACAAACTTATTATGTAACAACGGTACCAGTTGAAATCAATATCCCCGTTTTATTACTGTTAAACGTGGCTACACTCTTGATCAGTGTTGTGGTTTTAATAGCCCCAAGCTACCTCATTTCCCACATACATCCGGCCAAATCCATGAGGTACGAATAAGCAATTTCACTCATTTTACGCCACTTTCCAGCTGCTACTTTAACATGACATTTTCATGACGGTAGGCTTGTTTTTATCTTTTATTGCCAGAAAGATAAGTTATCAAAACATAAATATGTATTGAAAATTACGAAAAAACATGCACATTTTTCTTGTACATGTGCAAATAAGACATTATCTTTGCACACATACTTAAATATTGTGCAATAGAATTATTTAAACTGACATCGAAAAATTCAACTAAATGATTTTCATATCAGAAATAAAATCCAACTAAGATAAATCGAAAGTAGCATGAAAGAAATTCCGAGTTTTAATGCCCTCATTCAAAAGAGCATTATCGACCATTGGACTTTGAACGCCCTAACTGACTATAAAGGCGTTACTCTTCAGTATCACGATGTGGCTCGAAAAATAGAAAAGCTGCACATCTTGTTTGAAAACAGCGGTGTTCAGAAGGGTGACAAGATTGCCCTCTGTGGACGAAATAGTGCGGCTTGGGCATGCGCATTCTTAGCAACACTGACTTATGGAGCCGTTGCTGTTCCCATTTTGCACGAATTTACCGCCGAACAAATACACAACATTGTCAATCACAGCGAAGCAAAATTGCTGTTCGTCGGCGACGTTGTAGCAACCGTCATCGACGAAAAAGAGATGCCAGACTTGGAAGGAATCGTTTATATTCCCGATTATTCATTGTTCGTTTCCAGAACAGAGAAGTTGACGTATGCCCGAGAACATCTTAACGAGATGTTCGGAAAAAAGTATCCTAAGTACTTCAGACCAGAACATGTCAACTACTATATCGAGCAAGATCCAGAAGAGTTGGCACTGATTAACTACACCAGCGGAACGACAGGATTCTCGAAAGGTGTGATGATTCCCTATCGTGCCATGTGGGGAAACGCAGACTTTGCCCAGCACGAGTTGCGCGGCATCATGCGCGAAGGCGATCATGTGTTAAGCATTCTGCCCATGGCTCACATGTATGGCATGGCCTTTGAGTTCATTTATGAGTTTATTACGGGCTGCCACATCTTCTATCTTACCCGTCTGCCGAGCCCAGCCGTCATTGCTCAAGCATACGCTGAAATCAAGCCTGCCTTAATTATTGCCGTACCGCTGGTCATCGAAAAGATTATCAAGAAGCGGGTCTACCCAAAGATACAGAACAACATGATGAAGCTGTTGCTTAACATGCCTGTCATCAACACCAAGATTCACGAGAAGATTGGACAAGAGGTTATCAACGCTTTTGGTGGCAATTTCCATGAAGTCATTATTGGCGGTGCTGCGTTCAACAAGGACATCGAGAATTTCTTGCAGAAGATAGGTTTCCCATATACCGTTGGATACGGCACAACCGAGTGTGCCCCTATCATTGCATACGCCGACCACAAGACATTTGTCCCTGGCAGTTGCGGTCGTGCAGCCTATCACATGGAAGTAAAGATTAACAACAACGATCCTGAGAACGTTCCCGGCGAGATTTGGGCCAGAGGCACAAACGTGATGCTGGGATATTACAAGAATCCTGAAGCTACAGCAGAAGCACTGGATGCTGATGGCTGGTATCACACTGGCGACTTAGGAACAATGGACGCAGAAGGCAATATTTTCATCAAGGGACGTTTGAAGAACATGCTGTTGGGTGCGAGTGGGCAAAACATTTACCCTGAAGAAATAGAAGATAGGCTCAACGCCATGCCCATGGTCAGCGAGAGTGTGGTGATTCAAGAAAACAACAAACTGGTGGGACTGGTTTGTCCCGACTTGGATGAAGCAGAGTCTATTGGACTGACAAGGCCGGATATTGAAGAAGTCATGGAACAAAACAGACTGCAACTAAACAATGAGTTGCCAGCCTATAGCAAACTGAGTGCCATCAGATTACATGATGAAGAGTTTGAAAAAACGCCGAAGAAGAGCATCAAGAGGTATCTTTATCAGAACGCACATGAGGCATAAAGGCGTTTTTCAGCCTTGCTGAATAAGAAGAAACTGAAAGTGAAAGAAAAGAGACAACCACGCTGGTGATTGTCTCTTTTTATATGATTCAAAGCGAAAGACAAATCAATGCCTTATTCTGCTTTCCACAAACCGTGCAGATTGCAGTACTCACGTGCACAAACTTCCGTCGCACAGGTCTTGAACTCAGCCATTGGTTTGTCAGATGGTGTAAGATATTTGCGAAGAACTTCGGTCGGTGTAATCAGCTCAATCCACTGGATGTAGTGTCCCTCCGTCATCGGATGCTCTACCTCACCCACGGTTACACGGTAGCCACCTTCTATCTTTTCAATCACAGGAACGTGCTTTTCCGTCGCAGCGTCAACGGTGTTCTCCTTCAAAAGTGTCATTGGAGCACCACAACAGGTAAGTTCGCCAGTAGCCTCATTCACCACTTCAACCATGTTACCACACTTTTCACATTTGTAAATCTCGTTTCTTTTTGTCATAATCTTAGTATTCTATAATGTTGATAACACAAAGATACAGAAAATAAAAGTATGGTGCAACAATAACAATGTGAAAAAAATACAAATTATACACCTTCTTTCATCTTGCCCGAAGCTTCTATATTCTTTTGTCTTCCCGTCGTGAAAATCAAGCGCAACGATTGCTTATAGTTGGCATAATTCCACATCCAGTTGAGCAAAACGATAACCTTATTCCTGATTCCCAAAATAGAACGAAGATGAACCACGAGCCACAAGGCCCATGCAATGAACCCTTGTGTCTTGCCAATCGCCAATTCTGCTACCGCCTTTTTGCGCCCAATGGTGGCCATGGAGCCCAGATCCTTGTAACGGAAGGGCGTCAATCTCTTCCCTGTCTTCAACCGCTTGATGTTCATAGCCAACAACTTACCTTGCTGTATAGCCACCTGAGCTAACTGCGGATGACCGTTAGGATAGTTTTTGTCTGCTGTCATCAGAGCGATATCCCCGATGGCGAAAACATTTTCATAACCCTGTACTTTATTAAACTGATCGACAAGACAGCGTCCTCCCCTACCGATTTTCTCATCGGGCATATTGCCAAAATGCACGCCCGTGATACCACTCACCCAGATAAAGTTACGTGTGGCAATCTTACTGCCATCTTCCAAGATGGCCTTGTGGTTGTTAAAATCGGTCACCAACTTACTTAAAATAACATTCACACCCATCGATCTTAAAAACTGTTCGGCAGCCTTGGATGATTCAACAGCCATTCCCGGAAGCAATCTGTTGTTGCCCTGAATGAGATAAATATTCATGAGCGAACTGTCCAAATCAGGATAATCGTAAGGCAGAATGGTCTTTTTCAACTCAGCCAACACACCGGCCAGCTCAACACCCGTTGCGCCTCCTCCGACAATGACGACGTTGAGCAACTCTTGTTTTTCTGTTCGATCAGTACAGGTGATGGCCTTTTCAATATTTCCCAAAATCAAGTTTCTGATGGCAGTGGCCTCAGACAAACTTTTCATCGGCATCGCTCTGGCCTCGATATTCTTGTTACCATAGAAATTGGTCGTAGCTCCAGCAGCCAAAACCAAATAATCATACTTTAGGTCTCCAATACTCGTGTGGATCTGTTGCTCGTCCGGAAAGATGTCTTGTACCTCTGCCATGCGAAAATAAAAATTGTCATGGTGTTGGAATATCTTTCTGAAAGGAAACGAGATGGAGCTGGGTTCCATCCCTGCCGATGCCACTTGATAAATCAACGGCTGAAACTGATGATAGTTGTGCTTGTCTACCAACACCGTCTGCAGGCCAGAACGATTGAGCCTTTTGGCCAATTCGAGCCCGCCAAAGCCACCACCAACTATCACCACACGTTTTTTCGATCCTTGCTCAATATTCAGATTCATGTCTTGACCCATAGTTATACTCATTGACAAAAATAAATAAAGTAGACCAACTTGTATAAAAGGCTGAACATAAAGCTGTTTCTCTATTACTTAAAGAAAAAGCATTTCGGTAAGTTCAACCCCCTTCAACAACCTTTATACAAAATTCATCAAAATACTTGAGATATGCAAACAATCAGTGTAAAATATGATAAGAAGTTTCTTTTACCAAAAAATGAAGCAATGGCGAACATGAAAATCGTGCCAGATTCGCCGTTTCCTTCTTCCGTTTTCACTGCACTGATCGGAACATAAGCTACCTTGACTCCGATAAAAATGTACGATTTTTTAACCATTTTTGGCCCTAAAAACGCCCGTTAAAAACTTTCATTCTAGCGAAAAACCATAGGCACAGAGGAAGTAAATTAACGAGATTTGATAGGAAGAATCTTGATGCTGACAGCGAAAAGCAATGCTTTTATACCACTAGGAGCATCACTTTGCCTGTTAAGAGATAGGTGATTGCCTCACAAAAGCATGCATATTGGCACCTAAAAGCAATGTTTTTGGCAAGAAAGCACCTAAAAAAGAAGTAAGAAGCATATTGATTTTCACATAACACATTAATTCACAGAAATATACAACAAAAAGTTCGTGCTTGGCTTATTTGCGACAGCAGTGAGCGCTACTTGCAAATACGCCAAGCACAGAGAAGTTGGTTGTCAAGAAAATTCATCATCCACGGGCCTCAGATTCTGCCCGTATACACGCTTGCATGTATGACAGTAAAGAATGTGTAATGCGGTGATGTGACAGTTGGCTGGATGACACAAAGCAAGAGAACGGTTTACGTCTTTCAAGCCTTTAGGCCCAACAAAGAATTTTTAGCACAGCAACGAGAACTCTTGTCTTACATTCTTTTAAAATGTAACGACAAGCTGTAAAGCCTTTTATACAGGCGTGTCTTCGGGCCGTTCTGTAAAAATATCGTCGGCAGAGGTGATTTCATCAAGGTCGAACCACTGACTCATCTTTGCCTTTGCCTTTTGCTTAACCTCGTCAGACACATCCCCCCAAACCTTATGGAGTACGTATATCAATACCGCCAAGTCGTCACTGAGACCTGCAATAGGAATGGCATCGGGCACTACATCAAGCGGACTGATGAGATAACCCAACGCTCCAATGATGATGGCTTTATCCCTAACCGACACCTTGTCGTTCTCTAAGGTGTAATAAAGAATGAGTGCGGCATAGACAAGCTTTGCACCCGCACGCTTTGCAATGCGTGATATTTTCTCGACAAAACCAGAGTTAGAGAACTTGTCTTTATACTTCATAAAATCTGGCAAATTCATTTCCATACGTTAATCCTTTCTACTGTTATAATGATGAAGCAGATTAAACTCAACAATCATTTAGTTTATAATTGGTTGGTAAGATACCAATACCTAATTAAATAACGGGTATTTTCACGCATTATTATTTGTTTGCATGACTTCTTGGGGGAATAACGCCCTGATTGGAACATCACGCAGCTGATCCAAATAGGTTTTGCGCAAGTCGAACAGATGCTTCCAATCCGTTGAAGTGAGTTGCTCGTGCAAATCAAGTTGCATGTCCCACCGCCCCAATGCTTCCAATCTATCGACCATGTCGCCTACCGTTATATGATCCAACGTCTGTGCGGGCTGGTAGATTAAGTCGCCATCATGATCTTCATGGCATACACTCGAATTGATGAGATTCACCTCTGTCAAATTGTACAGCAGGTCGTTAGTGACGCGAATCGGAATATTTGTTTCCAGTTTTAATTCAAGAGCGGTATAGGGTTTCTTCCCCTCAACGAATCGGTTGCATATCTTACTGAGCAGCACAGCACTCATCAAGAGCCGATAACGATGACTTATTTCATTTGGATTGGCCATAAAGGCTAAATCTTCCAAGTTCTGATTAGTGTAGCAGAGTTGTGCGCCAAACAAGCAAATGGTCCACGAAATCTGCACCCAGAGCATGAACAATGGCAGTGCGGCAAACGATCCGTAAATGGCATTGTAACTGGACAGCAGCATCTGGCCATGGATATAGAATAACTGAAGCACCTGCATGGCCACGCCGGCGAGGATGCCAGGCACGATGGCTGCGGTAATTTTGACTTTGGTGTTGGGCATAAAGACGTACAAGCCGATGAACACGCACGACATGATGACAAAAGGCATCACCTTCAACCCTATCTGCAACATGGGTGCGAGCAGCATATAGCCTTGCGCACGGTCGACGAATGCGGTCATGAAGATGGAGATACCAGAAATCAAAACAATCAAGATGGGCATCAAGAAGACCATGGCAAGATAGTCGGTAACGGTGCGAAACAGCGTGCGTTCGTGCTTAACCTGCCAAATATTGTTGAAGGTTTGTTCTATGGAACGTGTCAAACGAAGCACCGTCCACAACATAAAGAGTAAGCCAACGCCAAGGATGACGCCACTCTGTGTGTGCACCAAATACGAATTGACGAAGCCAATAATGATTTCGGCGGCTTGTGACTGCCCCGACAAGGCATTGCGGAACCACTCTTCAATGTACTTAGAAAAGCCAAACCCTCGTGCCACCGCAAACACAACCGCACAGATGGGAACAAGGGCCAACAATGTGGAATAGGTCAGTGCGGCAGCTAAATCGCTGGTTCCCTTAGTAAAGAAGAACTTGACAGCCAATGATAATTTTTTGACGATGCTAATGAGCAGATATTGCAAAGGCGACACGTCTTTGGGGGTAATGCGCCAGATATCTACCGTCAGGAAGCGCTTAACTTGCTGTATATATTTGTTCATAGATTTTACTTCATTACAAGACAAAGCACGTGTGTCTTGCCTTGGTTACGCGAACTGGTTTCAAAAAAATAAGAAGTGTTCCTATAAGCCGGGTTCTGTAACCAACGATGTTGGCGCTCTGCCATTTATCTACTTTGGAAGTCACCCTCCAGCTCTAGCATTCTACCCTCCATTGTACGCGAACGTTCAGGCGGACAACCTTCAAACAATGGTATACGCGAACTTGCAACCTCCAGATGGTACAGCCCGACGATCACCCGTCAGCTGGTGGTCTCTTACACCACCTTCTCACCCTTACCCTTGCGGGCGGTCATTCTCTTCTACCGACACCTACTGTCACCAATAGCTTCTATTTTCAGAAGTGGAGCGTCCTGTGTTGCCCGGACTTTCCTCTCGTATCCAAAAGATACCAGCGGCAGAGCCGGAACACTTACTTATGTGCGCAAAGATAGTAAAAAATACAGAGATGAAGTGGGGAAACAAAAAGTTTTTACTTCTTGGGCATCGAATTGCAAAGAGAAAGCGGATAGAAAGATATTGAGTATTCACATGCGTAAAAGCATTTAGTAAGGTCATCAATTGAACTGGTGGAAGAACTTAATTCTTTGGGGATGATGGAAAAATAAAGGCTTTAGAATCTTCAATATTTGTAAAAACGCATGTCAATGACTTAAGAGCCGTTAATGTGTTAAATCGAATTGTTAAATTGGAATAAAGAAATTAGACAAAATGGCAGTTTAACGTTTTTTGCGCTTAAATTTGCATCAGTTATAAACAAATGGTAGAATGTTGCTTGCCATCTATCAGCCAGAACATTCTCGATGAAAGAAATAAAGAACTATTAAATCATATTTAAATGAAAAAGTATTCTAACTATTTGCTAACAGCAATGTGCCTCATCGCACTTGCTTTTTCAGCCGGCTCGTTTATTAAGGTGAACGCAGCTGGCGATCAAGTTCCCGCTGCAGGACAACCAGTAGACTTAACCTATGCTGCTGATAAAGCGTTGCCGGCAGTGGTTCACATCAAATATGTACAGAACTCGAAGACCAGAACCGTGGAGGTACCGAGCAATCCATTCTCTGATTTCTTTGGCTTTCCATTCGATTTCTTTGGACAAGGACAAGGTGGAACACAAAAGCGACAAATGCAAACACCACCGAAGAGAGCAACAGGTTCAGGCGTGTTGATTTCTGATGACGGATACATCGTTACGAATAACCACGTAGTTGAGGGTGCCGATGAACTAACTGTCACATTGACAGATAACAGGGAATTCTCTGCAAGAGTAGTTGGTACCGACAAAACTACCGACCTGGCACTCATCAAAATTGACGGAAGCAAACTACCTACCCTGCCCATTGGTGACTCTGACAAACTGAAAATTGGCGAATGGGTCATTGCCGTTGGCAACCCATTTGGACTAAACAACACGGTAACGGCCGGAATTGTCAGCGCAAAAGCAAGATCTTTGTATGCCAATGGTGTAGAAAGCTTTATCCAAACCGACGCTGCCATCAACGCAGGCAACTCGGGTGGTGCCCTGGTTAACGCACAAGGAGAGCTGGTAGGTATCAATGCCATGCTGTATTCTCAAACGGGTTCGTATGCCGGTTATGGATTCGCCATCCCGACAAGCATCATGAACAAAGTGGTGAGTGACCTCAAGAAATTCGGAACAGTGCAGCGTGCAATGCTCGGAATTCAAGGGCAAGACGTGCTGAACTACATCAACATACAAAAAGACCAAGACAAGGATGTGGACTTGGGAACCAACTCTGGCGTATATGTTGCCAAGGTTGAGAGCGAAGGAGCAGGTGCTGAAGCTGGCCTGCAAGAAGGCGACGTCATCACCAATCTGGATGGCAAAAAGATTAACAAGATGGCCGAGTTGCAGGAAATCATCTACAGCAAGCGCCCTGGTGAGAAGATAACCATCACTTATCTGCACAACAAGAAAAAGAACACCAAGACCGTTACGCTGAAAAACGCACAGGGCAACACAAGCATTGTCAAGGTGGCAGACCTCGATGTACTTGGGGGCAACTTCAGAGAAATAACCTCTGCACAGAAGCAACAGATGCGCACCAGCTACGGATTGGAAGTGATCAAGATTAACAATGGGGCCCTAAAAGAGGCCGGTATCTCGAAAGGTTTCATCATTATGGAAGTGAATGACATGCCAATGAAGTCATTAGAGGACTTGCAGACTGCCGTAAAAAAGGCATCAACAAGTAAAGATCCCGTGCTTTACATCAAGGGTATTTGGCCATCAGGCAAGAGAGACTACTTTGCTGTGACGGTCAATCGATAAGCTTTTAAACAAAGTTAAGTATCTCCCAAAAAAGATATTAGATAAGAAGAGAATGCAAGTTTCTACGCTTGCATTCTCTTCTTTTTGATTTACACAGTAAACGGCTAATGTTGGATACTTACGCTACTTTTCACATAACCGACCTCTACACCACCGTACATTCCGTTCGGCATACGGCGGTTTCGTGCTTTTACTTGAAGATTAATAATCGAAGTGCAAAACTTGTTGGTGTTTGGATAGTATTAAAACCATGAAAAACACTGCAGAGGTTTGCACTTCGATTATTAACCTTCACCTCTTTTGAGCCTTATTAAAAGAGTTGTGAGATAGTATGATGAGAGCCAAGTTTTATTTTTTCATCACCATTTCATCCTTCGGATTTGGAAAATAAAGCATACAGCCTGTTCGAAGAGTTGACTACCTGCCCAGGATGCTATTAAGGTTAATTAACGTTTATTTTACATACTATTATTTTCCTCATGTGTATTCTATAAAAAAAGCATGAAGAATACAAAAGAAAGCGAGAAGCTATTTGAAAATATAGAGGACATGCTAGATCATGATATTGAGCAGCTTACCAATCATGAGGAAGGAGCCGACGAAGAACTTGATGCACCTGAGTTTGACATGGAAGGTGTATTTAATAACATCATGAGAGTAATCACGCAAAAGAAACATCATTCAATTGCGAATGTCCTCAAGTGGACATCAGCAGCGATCATTGTCTTTATGCTCGGATTCAGTTCCTATTACCTCATGTTTGACTCTAATGTTAAACGCCATGAAATCTATGCTTCAAAGGGTGAGAAATTGCTCGTGGTTCTCCCCGATGGCACAAAAGTATTTCTTAATTCTGACTCTAAACTTAGTTACCCCGATAGGTTTTATGGCCGACTCAGGGAAGTTGGACTCGAAGGCGAGGGATATTTCCAGGTCGCCAAAGATACCAGACATCCATTCATAGTCAGAACATACGATATGATGGTTAAGGTTACGGGAACAAAATTTAATATCAAAGCCTATCCGGAAAATAAAGATGTCGTAACAACTTTGGATGAAGGACATGTTCTGGTGGGAAAATCAGGTATGGAACACACCTTACGGCCTATGGAGCCCAACCAACAGGCCATCTATGCACGTAGAACGGCATCATGTTCGATTAGGAACGTGTCAAGCAACAATGGTTCGTCAGATTGGAAAAACAACAGACTGTCTTTCTTTAATACGCCGATGGATGAGGTGCTGCTGACGCTCGAACGCAATTTCAATGTCACCTTCATCATCAAAAAGAACGCTGCTAAAAAATACAGCTATACATTCAACTGCAGTTCGAACGACATCAAAGAAGTGATAGAAACAATGGAGACAATCACACCGATAAGAATCAACAAGCAAGACGAACAAACATATATTATCAATTAATTTTAGCTATGAAGACAACAACTCAATTAAACATTGTTAAACGACTATGTGTGTTTTTTGTGGCAGCATTTTTACCTCTTTGGCTCTGTGCTCAAAGCCAGGTAATAAGTGTGAAGTTCAACAACATGCCCCTTGGAAAAGCGATGAAGGTTATAGGCAAGAAATCGAACCTAAAGATTGCCTATAGCAAGGAATTTGTCGACGTGGATAAGCTGGTAAGCCTGTCTGCCAAGAATGAAAGGGTGGATAAGGTGCTGGATGCATTGTTCCAGAATATTGATGTGGCATACAGCATCAAGAATGGTACCATTATGTTGTATAGGACAAACAGGCAGAAAAAGGACGCTAAGACCAAGCCTTCACCAACTTATGTAGCGAATGATGCACAGCCAGCTGTTTACGGAACGATAAAGGATAAAAATGGTGAGCCTCTTGTTGGAGCGACTATTTCGACACTTGACCAAAAAGTTATTGCCATCACTGACCAAGAAGGACAATTCAGCATTAAAGTAGAACCTGGTACAGTGCTGAAGATTAACTATGTAGGTTGCGAGGAGATCAAGTACACAGTGAGGGATGGCAGGACTATATCCCTTGTGATGCAGGAAGATGCCACGGGACTGGATGAGGTCGTTGTTGTAGGCTACGGCACACAAAAGAAAATAAATCTAACTGGAGCTGTTTCGATGATTAAGGGCGATGCCTTGGAAAATCGACCGATAGCTAACGTTACATCAGGTTTGCAAGGAATGTTGCCAGGGGTAACCATTGAGTCTTCGAGCGGACAACCAGGTGCCGTGCCCAGTATTAGGGTTCGTGGTATCAACACCATCAGCAGCAACACCTCGCCATTGATTTTAATTGATGGAGTAGCAGGAGGCGACCTGAACCTTCTGAATCCGTTGGACATCGAGAGTGTATCGGTACTCAAGGATGCTGCTTCGTCAGCTATCTATGGTGCCCGCGCTGCAAATGGCGTGATACTAATCACAACGAAAAAAGGTAAGAGAAAAGAGAATGCCCATGTGTCTTACAGTGGATATGTGGGAATGCAAACCCCTACAGCCTTACCAAAGTTGGTTAATGGAAGGCAATATATGGAACTTTACAACGAGTCCATGGCAGCAGCTGGCTTCTCCAAACCATACGGCGAGGATGCGTTCCAAAAATATGATTCAGGAGAATATCCAAATGAATATTCCAACACAGACTGGGTGCATGAGATTTTCAAAAAGAATGCTTTACAGACCTCCCATGCAGTTAGTGTAAGAGGTGGTGGTGACAAAAGTGCATATTTTTTGTCATACGGCTATTTGAACCAAGATGGTTTGGTGGTTGGCGATGCATTCAATTCAAAACGTCATAATGCTCGTATCAATGTGAATACGGAAATAGGATCTCGATTGAAACTGAATGGAACGGTTAGCTTCGTTGATTACAACCGCCAGGTATCCGGATTTTCAGGGACGGGTGGAGTATTTCGTCTGGCCCAGAGAATCTCACCGTTGTTGCCAATCAAGTGGAAGCAGAAGAACGATGCCGGACAATGGGAAGATACGCCGTACTGGTCATACGGATCGGTAGGCAACCCATTGTATGTCGCGTATGAAGGTGGTTCAGAGAAATCAAAGTCGAGAACGTTAAATGCCATCGTTGAGGCCAATCTTAAGATCGTAGACGGGTTATACTTGAATGGGCAGTACGCTGCAAACTACTATTTCCGTGAAATAGATAGATTTTTACCCACGTTGCTCAAGTTTAATGCAGATGGCGAGCCAAGCCCCGACAACAAGACGATGAAAAATTCAGTTCAGCAAAGTCATCAAGATGCATTGACGCAAAGTTTCCAAATCACGTCTACTTTCAACAAGAAGTTTTGGAAGCACGATATTGGAGCATTGCTGGGCTTTTCACAAGAATGGTATGATAACAGCAATTTGAGTGGAAGTCGAAAAAACATTCTCGTAGATGATATTTATGTGCTTAGTATGGGTACGGAAGACATTACAAATAGTGGTACCAAAGGACAATGGGCATTACAATCTTATTTTGGCCGACTGAATTATGCTTTTGACAATAAATATTTGCTTGAAGCCAACATTCGTATAGACGGCACTTCTCGTTTTGCAAAGAACAACCGTTGGGGCTATTTCCCTTCGTTCTCTGTTGGCTGGAATTTCTTCAGAGAAGATTTCATGCGGTTCCTCGATTCTTACATGTCGATGGGAAAGCTGCGTGCATCTTGGGGAGAATTGGGCAACCAGAATGTGGGCAGTACATTCTATCCTTATGTTACTCCCATCGAACGTAGGGAAAAGGCATATCCTATCGGTGATACAAACAACGTTGGATTTGAGCAAAGGAAACTGGGAAATACAAACATCAAATGGGAGACGATACGCATGCTGAATGTCGGTTTGGACTTGAACTTTATCAGTAATAGATTGTCCTTGACGTTCGACTGGTTTAAAAAGGAAAATATCAACGCACTGGTGAAACCTATTTTTCCGACTATTGTAGGTGTTGTTGGTTCGAATAATCTTCCGTTTGAAAACATGGGACGTATTGAGAACAAAGGCTGGGAGTTTGGTGCTTCTTGGCGAGACCATATCGGTGAAGTAAGGTATGGACTGAGTTTCAATATCTCTGATTCGAAAAACAAAATTACTGATTTGGGCAATAGCGAACCAAGCCTTGGTAACCATATCCGGCGTGTAGGTGATCCTATCAATGCCTATTATGGGTATCTGACTGACGGTTTGGCTCAAACGAGCGATTTTGAAGGAAGAAACGATGATGGAAAGTACATCAATCCTAAATTTGTTGTGCCAAGCGCACATAAGTCTATAGTTCAGCCAGGAGACATTAAGTATCGGGATGTTAGCGGTCCTGAGGGCAAGCCTGACGGTATGATTGACGAGTATGACAAGGTGGTGTTTGGCGAGCCATTCCCTCATTACACCTATGCTATCAAGGCTAATATTGCATGGAGAGGCTGGGATTTCAGCTGTTACTTCCAGGGCGTGGGGAAAGTGAATGGTTATCTTTCAGACGAAGCCCGTCACTGCTTCATCAATGACTATTCGATTCCAAAAGTAGAACACTTGAACCGTTGGACACCTAATAACCCCAATGGAACTTATCCGAGATTGTATCAAGGACAGTCGCACAACCTCATGTTTAGCAATTACTGGCTCGAGGATGCATCATATCTACGTTTGAAGAACGTGCAGTTGGGTTATACCTTCCCTAACAAATGGGTGTCCAAGTTGGGCATGAATCATGTGAGGGCATATTTTTCAGCTGATAACTTGCTGACGTTTACCAACTATTTTGGTTCTTATGATCCAGAAGTGCGTGAAACTTCTGGGAGTATATATCCACAAGTCAAAACTTATGTTTTTGGACTATCCGTTAACTTTTAAAATGATGTGTTATGAAGACTTTTAAATATTTTGGCATTCTGTTCATCGGTTTGATGATAACAGTTTCATGCAGCGATATATTAGATAAATACCCTTTGGATTCGGTTACCAACCAAACATATTGGAAAACGGAGGAACAGCTGCGTTCGGCCTTGTACCCGTGTTATGATGCTTTTGACTATGAGACTCTAATCAAATGGGCCGAGGCAACTGCTGAAACGGTGTTGTGGGGTGACGTTAAAAGTGGATTGAGCAAGGTTTCCGGAGGTAAACACACCTATAGCGACGGGTTTCCTATGAGCTCATATTGGGGAAGAGCGTATAGCAATATATACACTTGCAATAATTTTCTTGACAACTACAACTCCGCCCCTATCCCGCAGAAAGTTAAAGATGTGTATGCCGGTGAAGTGAAGGTCATTAGAGCCTATGAGTATTTCATGTTGACCACTTTCTTTGGTGACGTACCATGGGTGGATCATGTGATAACATCCAAAGAGGCCTATATCGCTCGAACGAGCCGTAGTCAAGTCATTGATCATATCTTGGCTGATCTTGACTGGGCTGCTGAACGCTTGCCTGCGAAGAGACAGTTAGGAGTTAATGTGGGTCGCATTGACCGTTGGGGAGCCTTAGCCATGAAGGCTCGTATTGCCTTGCAGAACGAACGTTATGAGATAGCAAGAGATGCCTGCCGGGAGATCATGGATAATAGTCCTTATGGACTGTACGACTATGCCAAGCTATACCAGCAAGAGGGAGACGTAGAGTCAAATCCAAAGAACAATGAATCTATTATCTTCAGCCTCTATGTGAAAGATGTTCGCATGCACAACACCTCGAGAGAAATATGCAGTCCGGTTGACTATGTGCGTTTTATGGCATCCAAGACTTTAGTAGATGCGTTTTTGTGCACAGACGGTAAACCGGCTAAGGCAGGATTGGAATATTATCACAATAATAATGTCGTAACTTCTGATTTGTACACATACCCCGAGAAACATTATGCAGACTATTTTAAAAACCGGGATCCGCGTATGAGGATGACACTCTATGCTCCTGGTGACAAGTGGCCCGGCGGCGACGATGGTGACAAGGATGTAGACAAAGCAAATCCTGTTTTTAAATTACCACGTTTTGCTTCGCTAAGTAACAACAACCGCAAGGGGGCTAACAGCTATACGGGTTTTTATTTTAAAAAGTACAGCATCATTAAAAATATCGCTTACAGAAAAGGACATAACAACTATAACGTCATTCGTTATCCTGAGGTTTTACTCACTTATGCCGAGGCCTTGTACAAATTAAACGGCACCTTAACTCAGCAGGAGATTGACGAAACTGTCAATAAGTTGAGAAACCGGGTGGGCATGCATCCTATGAAACTCGACGAGTTGAAGAAATGGAACATGGATCTATGGACAGAATTGAAGCGTGAGCGCCGAGTAGAAATGAGTTTCGACGGTATGCGTTATGCAGATATTATGCGTTGGCGCGAAGGTGAACTGAGATTTGGTCGTGCTATAACGGGACCAAGCTTAACTGTATGCATGAATGATTTAGGTCGGAATCCGTATCCCGACAATGGTGTGGATGAGTTTGGTGACATTGTTCATGAAAAGTCTAGGGCCGAAGGTGGAATCCGATATTTCGATCCTAAAAAGCATTATTTGTGGCCTGTGCCGTATGAGGAAAGACTCAAGAATCCTTTATTGGGACAAAATCCAGGATGGGAGGAGTAATATATTCTCACATTAAACTTTTATAAGTATCAACATAATAAAAAAAAATGAAAAATATAATTCTTATCATGGGTATTCTGATGGTAAATTTGTCAGGATGCTCCAAAGCCAGCACAGACTTCAATACTTCTGGAGGTGATGGTTGGGACCATCAAAAGAGTAAAAATAATTTAACGGTAATGAGTTATAATATTCGTCACTGTTCCCCGTATATAGGTTCAGGTGTTCCCTCTCCGGCAGAAGTTCGCAATGTGGCTAAGGTCTTGAAGGATAAAAATGCCGATGTGGTGCTTTTGCAGGAAGTTGATTCCATGACCACGCGTGCATTAAATATTGATCAGGCAAAAGAACTTGCCAAGCGAGCAGGGTATAAATATCACAAATTTTTCAAGCAAAAAGACTATCAGGGTGGAGCTTACGGCGCTGCGATATTGTCTAAATATGAAATGAAGAATATCATAAACCACCCTTTGCCCAAAATGATAGATGGTCAAACGATTAAAGGCAGCAACATTTTGGGTAGTGCAAAAATTGTGTTCGCTGGAAAAGATATTTACATTGCGACAATGCATCTCTCCGTTACTGAGAGTGAGCGGCTTAAGCAATTTCCCAAGTACTTAGAATGCTTGGAGCCATTCGCTCATAAATTGATCATTATAGGTGGCGACTTCAACAGCCGTCCAACTGATGCATCTATAACCATGTTGGAAGCAAACGGTTTTACTCGTACGAACAAAGATCCCAACAAGTTTACTATTCCTTCTGATAAGCCAAATCGTGAGTTGGATTATATTGCCTATAAACCATCAACAGCAGTAGAGGTTGTATCTCACACGGTCTTTACCGGGATTAACGCATCAGACCATTTACCAATAGTTTCAGTATTGAAGATTAAATAAAGTAAATATGAGAATTTTAATTTCATTTTACCTACTACTTATTTCACTTTGTGTAGGGGCGCAAGAACCACTCAAGTTAAGAGTCATGACGTATAACTTGCGCTTTGGAGAATTGGCATCACTCGAGGAGTTGGCTTATCACATTAAAGCGTTCAAGCCAGACTTTGTTGCCTTGCAAGAAGTAGACTGCAACACTCATCGTGAACGTGCTCCCAAGCAGAACGAAAAGAACTTTATATCAGAATTAGCCTATCACACGAGTATGTTTGGTTTGTATGGAAAAACCATCGACTACTCGGGGGGCTATTATGGTATTGGTATGCTGTCTCGGTATCCATGCATTGACATGAAAAAAGTAATGCTGCCCAATCCTTCCAAGTCAGAGCAAAGAGCCGTTATGTATGCCACATACGAAGTAGGCACAGACACGCTCGTGTTTGCTGTAACCCATCTCGATATAAGCGGAAAGGACGCCAGAAGAGAGCAGGCAGAATTTATCGTACAAGAACTTCAAAAGTGTAATTATCCGGTCTTAATCGGAGGAGATTTCAATGCTGGTCCTACCGAACCTGCTATAGAGAAGGTTATGGAAAAATGGGGACGCAACATGACAATTATGGATCAGACATATTCATCGACAACTCCAAAGGTCAAAATAGACTATATATATGCTTATCCTAAGAATAGATGGGAGGTGAAAACAAGTCAAACGGTACGTTCGTACTTGTCAGACCATTTTCCAATCGTATCGGAAATTATTCTTAAAAGATAACCTTTGCTCAAGATATGAATCATGATGTTTAGGAAATACTTACTTTTATTGTTGTTTTTATTATTACCGCAAGTTTTTCTTGCCGCTGATAATGATATCACAGTGCCAGCAAAAAGAGTTCTCGATCGTATTTTAGAGGTTCCTGAAAACCGCATAGTATATAAGGTTTTACCACGTCAGGAGGGTCTGGATGCTTTCTCTATCAGTTGTGAGAACAATTGTCTAACACTCAGCGGAACAAGTACAACGGCATTGACTTATGCTTTTTACACCTATGTGCGCCATGCTTGCCATGTCATGGCCACATGGAGTGGAAATAATATAAAATTGCCTAAGCAACTTCCAAATTACCACTCTGGTGTCGTCAATAGTCCGTTCAAGCTCCGCTATTTTCTTAACGTATGTACATTTGGGTATACAATGCCCTATTGGGATTGGAAGCGTTGGGAAAAAGAACTCGACTTGATGGCACTTCATGGAGTGAACATGCCTTTGGCATCTGTTGCATCAGAGGCAATAGCAGAACGAGTGTGGACGAGAATGGGGCTTTCAAAAGCTCAAATACGGGAGTTCTTCACCGGACCAGCATATCTACCTTGGCACAGAATGGGTAACCTCAACCAATGGGACGGCCCTCTGTCTGATGCGTGGCACAAGCAACAAATAACGTTACAACACAAAATCATATCTCGCATGCGAGAGCTGGGCATGCATCCCATTGCACCAGCTTTTGCAGGTTTTGTGCCAAAGGCATTTGCCAAAAAGCATCCAGAGATTAATTTCAAACATCTCCGATGGGGAGGTTTTGCTGATTCCTTGAACGCTTATGTTTTACCACCTGAGTCATCATACTTCAAACAGTTGGGCAAATTATTTATTGAGGAATGGGAAAGGGAGTTTGGTGAAAACACCTACTATCTTTCTGACAGTTTCAATGAGATGAAGCTCCCTGTAAATCCTAATGACGAGGAAGGAAAATGCAGACTATTGGCTGAATATGGCAAGGCAATCTATCAGTCAATAAATGCCGGAAATCCTCATGCGATTTGGGTAACTCAAGGATGGACCTTTGGTTACCAGCACGATTTTTGGAACCGAAAAAGTCTAAGTGCCTTACTTAGCCAGGTGCCAAACGATCGAATGATTATCATTGATTTGGGCAACGATTATCCCAAATGGGTGTGGCATACCGAGCAAACGTGGAAGCGTCACAACGGTTTTTATGGTAAACAGTGGATATTCAGCTACGTTCCTAACTTTGGGGGAAAGACGCTTCTTACAGGCGACTTGGAAATGTATGCTACCGATGCTTCTCTGGCTTTGTCGGCAGCCAACAAAGGTAATTTAGTGGGAATAGGATCTGCTCCCGAGGGATTGGAGAATAACGAGGTGGTCTATGAGCTTTTGAGTGATGCTGCATGGACTGACAAAGGGATAAATCTTGACGAGTGGATTGCAAATTATTGCATGGCGCGATACGGCAAATATCCTGACAAGATGAAAGCAGCTTGGAACGGATTCAGAAAAAGCGTATACTCCTCCTTGTATTCATGTCCAAGATTTACGTGGCAAACTGTCATTCCTGACACTCGGCGCAAGAGTAGACACGATTTGAATGAAACTTATTTCAAGGCTGTTGAGGACTTTTTGTCGTGCGCTGACGAGTTGGGAGGGTCAAAATTCTACCAAGACGACGCGATACTTTTCGCTGCGCAATACCTTGGTGCAAAAGCTGATATATATTACGAGAATGCACTCCGCTATGACTCTCTCAACAAACATGTTGAGGCAAATAAGCAGCTCAATAAGGCTATTGAGTTGCTGCTGTTTGCCGATAAGATTTTAGCATCTCACCCTACCGACCGACTTGATGTTTGGATAGCAAAAGCCAGAAGTCAAGGACACACGCCTCAGGAAAAAAATCAATATGAAGCGAATGCCAAGCGATTAATTACCACATGGGGAGGTCACCAAGAAGACTATGCTGCCAGATGCTGGAGCGGACTTATCAAAGACTATTATATTCCAAGAATACAAATATATTTTTCAAACCAACGGAAGATGCTGGATCAATGGGAGGAAAACTGGATAAACAAACACGGACAAACAGAAAAGCAACTCCCCCTGGCCAACCCTTTGAAAGAACTGAGAAGAATCATATCAACAATAAACCATTAAAATTCTAACATCAATGAGTGCTGCTAAGAAACTATTCCTTTTGGGTTGTCTGTTATTCATACCATTTTATTGCAATGCAGAGGATCAAGATATTGTGTCGATTAAGGCTTTGGTAAGTCGAATTCTACCAAAGCACGAGTCACAATTCGAATTTACCAAAAGCAAGTCAAAGGTAAAAGCAGATGCGTTTACGCTTGAAAGCGGAAAGGATGGCAGGATTCATATTGCTGGGAACAATGCAAATTCAATGGCTGTGGCTTTGAATTACTATCTGAATAACTACTGCCATACTACCGTGTCCTGGTATGCAGAGGTTCCGGTGGTGTTTCCTGATAAACTCCCAGGCGTACCTACTCTCGTTAAATCGAATGCTAAAGTAGAGAGAAGATTTTTTCTTAACTACTGTACGTACGGTTACACAATGCCTTTCTTCAGTTGGAAAGAATGGGAAAGACTCATAGACTGGATGGCGCTGAATGGAGTAAACATGCCCTTGGCCATCACAGGACAGGAAGCTGTTTGGTATGCTGTGTGGAAAAAAATGGGCATGTCTGACATCGAAATTAGGGGCTATTTCACAGGGCCGACATACTTACCGTGGAATAGAATGGCCAATATTGATAAATGGAACGGTCCCCTTCCAATGTCTTGGCTTGAACAACAAAAAGAGCTTCAGCAAAGAATCCTGCTACGCGAACGCTCTCTGAATATGAAGCCGGTGCTCCCTGCTTTTTCTGGACATGTACCTGCAAAACTCAAAGAGTTATATCCTCAGGCCAATATTAAGTATCTGGGAAGATGGGCTGGCTTCAGTGATGATTACCGATGTCACTTCCTGAATCCCGAAGACCCTCTGTTTGCCAAAATCCAAAAAATGTATCTCGAGGAACAAAAGGCTTTGTTCGGAACAGACCATATCTACGGAATCGACCCATTCAATGAAGTAGACCCGCCCAGTTGGAAGCCTGAATATTTAAAAGAAATATCACATAATATATATCGTACCGTTACATCTGTTGATCCTGGAGCTGAGTGGATGCAGATGTCGTGGATGTTCTACCATAACAAGAAACAATGGACACCAAAACGAATAAAAGCTCTGCTAACAGGAGTTCCACGAGGAAAAATGTCTCTATTGGATTATCATTGTGAGAACGTTGAACTATGGAAGACAACCAATAACTTTTATGGGCAGCCATATATTTGGTGCTATTTGGGAAATTTTGGAGGAAACACAACGATTACTGGTAATGTTAAAGAAAGTGGGCAGAGGCTGAACGAGGCTCTGAACAAGAAGAACAAAAACCTGATAGGTATAGGCTCCACACTCGAAGGACTAGACGTTATACAGTTTCCTTACGAATATATTTTGACACAAGCATGGACGGCAACACCTGCTGACAAGGAGTGGATAGACAATCTTGCAGATCGGCATGTCGGCTTTTCATCTCCTAAAATGCGGCAGGCTTGGCAGATATTGTTTAATGATATTTATACTCAAATTCCGAGATCATTGGGCATACTGCCTGCATTACGACCCATATTAGGGAAGAATCAGGAGCGTCGAACTGGAATTACTTACCCAACAAAACGCCTGGAAGAGGTTTGGAAACTTATGAGTGACGTTTCCGAATGTGATAGAAATGAATATCAGTTGGATCTTATTGCTGTTGGCAGACAAGTTTTAGGCAATAAATTTTTAAAGTTAAAGTTGGAACTTGATTCATGCTATGAAAATAAAGATTTAGTTGGCTTGCAGCGTACAGGAAACACAATGAAAGAGGTTTTGGTCGACTTGGATTATCTCACTGCTGCCAACTCTCGCTGTTCCATTGGTAAATGGATTGATGATGCGCGTGACTATGGAAATAATGAACTGGAAAAAGCATACTATGAAAAGAATGCACGAAATCTCATTACGACATGGGGAGGCTCACTTAACGACTATGCCAATAGAACGTGGAGCGGTCTTATTCGAACCTACTACGTTCGTAGGTGGAGTATGTATATTGACGAGTTGACAGCATCTGTTATGTCAGGAAAGCCGTTCAATCAGCAACAGCTTGACAAGGCAATAGGTGAATTTGAACAAAACTGGGTTAACTCAACAGAAAAGATAGATTGTATCGAAACAAGTCATGTTCAGCAGTTCTGCCGTTATCTTATTCAAAAATATGGAATATAGGTTCTTTCCACGTAAAATTTATTCCTGTAACATAAACTTCATCACATTTTAGCATATTAAAGTTGTTGATAACCATTATTTTTTATAGATTTGTCATGTCATAAACTGAAGAGTTAATTCGTCAGTAAATGTACATGAAATACCAGTTTTGCATGAAACAAGAAGACGTAGAATCGATAAAAGAACTCAAAAATGGCAGTCAACTTGCATTTGCTAGCATATATAAACTATATGCCAGCCGAGCTTATCTTCTTGCATTTAAATATTTCGGCGACAAGTATATGGCAGAAGATGCTGTTCAAAATGCATTTATCAAGTTATGGAATAATCGACAAACGCTTGATGAGTCTTGCCCCATCCAAAATTACCTTTTCTGCATTCTCAAAAACAACATCATAAATACTCTCCGCGACAATAAGAAGAAAATAGCAGGAGCTAACTTCTGGCTCAAAGAATTGGTATCCGAAGATGATGGCGATGAGCAGCGATTCGCAAGAGAAAAACAATGGAAAAAGGTGATGCGAGCTGTGGAAGCCTTACCCCCACAACAAAAGAAGATATTCAAACTAAAACTTAGCAATTATTCTAATTCTGAAATTGCCAACATGTTAAATGTTTCTGTCAATACTATAAAATACATGTATTACATCTCGCTCAAACAAATAAGAACACTTGTCAAGGTGCTACTGGTCGTCTTTATTTTTAATCCGTGATGTTTACTTATAAAAAATGAAGGGTAAGCATCCAACTTTAGCCGCCTTTGTGTGGGCTTCCAGCTTTACTACCTTTGCCCGAAAAACTTTATGTTTGTACTCAACGAAACAAATGTTTTTCGGGTTTGTTGCACTCCAGTAGACATGCGTCAGGGTATTCTTC
>JAQYPT010000073.1 GCA_028726625.1 Prevotellaceae bacterium
ACGATTTCTCTGACCGAAAAATAATGGAAATACAAAAGAAAATAAACAGAAGACCAAGAGAAAAATTAAATTTTGATACCCCTAAATACAAATTCTTCGAAAACTTTCCATAAATTTGCATTTGCTGTTGGACTCTACATAAACAGAAGACCAAGAGAAAAATTAAATTTTGATACCCCTAAATACAAATTCTTCGAAAACTTTCCATAAATTTGCATTTGCTGTTGGACTCTACATTTGAATGAATAGGTTGGCCATGCATGCACAAAAGCATGTAAAATAGTTCACGCTTCATGGTTTTTTGTGTACATTTGTGGTGCAAATCACATTCACGTGCGAATGAGAGCGGAGGACAACGTGCCTGATCACCCTCTTCTTACGCACTATTATTTTTCATTCATGAAACTCTGGGGCATTCTTTTTCTGGTGGTTCCCTTGCTGGGAAGTGCCTATGTTTTTTGGCGAACTTGGCAGCTCATGCCATTCTGTACGCTCGCCAAAACGGTCATGCTTCTCCTCATGGCTTTGGCCTTAGTGCTGGTATACGTCACTTTCAGCGGCATCATTGACAAACTGCCTATGTGGTTGGCCACCACGGTTTATCATGTCAGCACGTCATGGCTCATCATCTTGTTTTATCTCTTCATGGTGTTTTTGGTGCTGGACGTGGGAAGATGGGTACATCTCATCCCCCAATCGTTCACTCATCACAGTGTGGTAGGCACGTTGAGCGTGTGTGGGTTCATGGTAGGCATCTTTGTCTATGGCTATTTCAACTATCGCCATAAGGTGCGAGTTGCGATAGATTTGAAGACCGAAAAACAGCTTGAACGTCCGTTGAAGATGGTGATGGTCAGCGATTTGCATTTGGGTTACCACAACCGTCGGGCTGAATTGGCTCGGTGGGTCAACCTGATGAATGCCGAAAAGCCTGACATGATTTTGATTGGTGGCGACATCATCGACCGCAGCATGCGACCGCTGCTGGAAGAGAGGATGCACGAGGAGTTTAAAAAGCTACAGGCTCCCATCTATGCATGTTTGGGTAATCACGAATATTACAGCCAGTACGAGGACGCATTGCAATTCTATCGTGACGCAGGCATCCATCTATTGATAGATAGTGTCACGTTGGTCAATGGGATTCAGGTAGTTGGACGCGACGACAGGTTCAATGTTCATCGAAAGTCTTTGCCCGAATTGATGCAGGACGTTGATGGTTCTCGGTACACCATTTTGCTCGATCATCAGCCTTTTCACCTTGATCAGGCCGAGAAAGCTGGTGTAGATTTCCAGTTGAGTGGTCACACCCACTATGGGCAGGTGTGGCCGGCATCGTGGGTGGAAAAGGGCATTTATGAGAATGCCTACGGGCCTTTGCAGAAAGGCAAGACACAATATTTCGTGACAAGTGGTATTGGTATTTGGGGAGGAAAGTTCAGAATTGGTACGCAATCCGAGTATCTGGTAGTAACTTTGACGCCCACGGGTGCAGTAAATTGATGTCAATATGAAAGATACGGTTGTGATTGATGCGATCTGGTTGCATGCGTCTTTTGACACTTTCAACCGCCTGTATTTTGACAATGCGTTGCCCCGTCCCCGACTTTCGTTATCGCAGTCGCGCACAAGGCTCGGCAGTATGTCGTGCAAGCACAAGCTTACCTGGAGAGGTTGCAAGTCTTACCAGTATGCCATTCACATCAGTACCTACTATAATCAGACCGAACGGCAGTATCAGAACGTGCTGTTGCACGAGATGATTCATTATTACATCGCCTACAAAGGCATCGCGGACACCTCGCCGCATGGCAAGGTTTTTCGCCAGATGATGAAATATTTGAATGAAAAGAATGGTTGGGAAATTAGCGTCAGCTCTCGGATGAGTGAGGCTAAGCCAGCCTCCGTGCAATCATCAGCCACGCCTCGTCTCATCCTCTTGCTCGAGGTACGGGGACGGGGGCATTTCGTTTCGGTGGTCAACCACAAGTACGCGTCTGTGATAGAACACGAGCTACAACGGCTGTCAGAAGTGAAACAGTACGCATGGTACCTGTCTACAGATGCTTATTTTGACAGTTTTCCGGTGGTAAGGAGCCTTCGGGGCAGGAAGATAACGGTGGAAATGCGAAACGAACTCATTGCCAAACTCACACCTCTGAAGGATGTTTGATTTGTTTTGTCTTTTCCCTTTTCGTGTTACTCATGCCGTTCGCACCACGCACCGTGGTAGAGTTGGTTCGGTTGTTCTTTCAATGACAATAAGAAAACAGACTCATCCCGCACCGATTGTTCGGTGATAGGGATGGGTCTGTTCTATGTGTTATGAGGGATTATCTCTTGACAATCTTCAACACAGCAGGGCTCTTGTCGCACATCCCCCTTACGATGTACATGCCCGCTGGCAGTGCTTGGAGGGATAGGCGAGCGTTGGGATTCGAAATGGACAGCACGCTGTTACCACTGAGCGTATACACATCCAATCGGTCGAATTGCTTATCGAGATACAGTTGTGTGCCGTCAAAGCGTAAACCGGTGGTGGACGCATCGGTCGTTGCCGTCTTTATTCCTGTCGGAATATTCGTGTAGGTTAGGAGAGGACATACACCCAGCGATACTTTTGTGTCATCACTTTTGTACCAGAAATATCTCCCTGTATATTGATATTTCTCATCTTCTTCGGCCAATTCGTGGTAGGTGGTCGACTTACCGTTATCATCACGCTTGAGAGCCAATATGGCTATGTCGTCAACTCCATTATTATCAGCCACGCCAGGAATGCCTTCGATGACTACAAAGAATTCTTCATTAATCTCGATTGGCGTTTCAAATTTGAACTTTGTTGCCACAGGATTGTCGTTTGTGAATAGGGCTAGTTGGGAAACCTTCAGTGAACTCTTTCCCAAGACTTGGCCTGGCATGCCCTTGGCATCAGCTTTCGCAATGCTGACAGTGATGATGGAGTCGGGAGAGATGCTGGTTGTTGACACAAAGAAGATGCCTACCTCCTTGATAGTTGACTTGACCAGGGGCTGATGGAAATGTTCTGCAAATTTCCTCATACCTAGGAAATTGGAACCAGCATAGTTGCCATAATATCCAAGAGCTATTTTCTTCAAGTTCTCGCTTTCATCCGGTGAGATGTTCCAGACATACTGTTCGCCACCAGCCTGTATGGCTTTTTGCAAGATATCGGTGTTCACGCCTGCACTATTGAAAGATCTAAGGGCTACACTGAACACGCCTTGTTTGATGTATTTCACCACCGGATTCTGTTCAGTGCTGTTCTCTATGTTTGTTCCATTGAACGTCCAATTCCATTCCGTAGGCTTTCCTTCAGATAAATCTTTGAATTGTACGGGGACATCCGTTGGTACAAAGCAAGCGGTATAGGGTGATTGATAACCTTCTTCTGGTAGGCCAATCCATGCTTTGGGTGCAACCGTAACCACATGGATGTACTCCTTGCGTGTATAAGTGTTGGTGGATTTGCCATCACTGACGGTGAGTGTCACGGGATAGGTGCCTGCCTGGTCATAACGAACAGTGGGATTTTTGTCTGTCGACTCTGATGGAGTTCCACCTGTAAACGTCCATTTGTATGATTGAATGTTGCCTTCTGAGGTGTTTTGAAAGTGTACTTCCTCACCTTCATTAATCGTTACAGAGGAGGTTTCTGAAGAGTCTGTTTGCATCAGTTTGAATCCGTCAATCAAGACATCTTCACCCTGTGTGCCTTTATAGTTGAAACTGAAGCGCACTTTTTTGCCGGCATATTCGGATAAATCAATGTCAAATTTCTGCCAGTTGGGGCCATCATACCTCATTTCCTGCGCCCACATGAAGGCATCAAGCAAGGTTTTTGACTCGGAAGAGGCTACGTCAATGATAGAAAGAGTCCATCTGGCACTGAACAAGAAAATGCCACTGAAACAGCTGTAAAACTGGCATTTGCTATTAGGGAGTATCTCTATTTCGGGCGAAATGGTGGTTTCGTTTTGATTACCATTGCTGTCTGGAATGAATAAGGAATACTTGCTTTTGGGGTCAAAGGCAGTAAAGTCGGGCAAACCTTTTACCCGAGGTTTGGCTATTAAGGTCCATGTGGCACTGGAGTTTACTCGTAAATACTTCCATGTGTTTGCTTCTTCAACCGAGTCCCAGCCCATTTGGTAGTAGGGCTTCACCGCTTCATCAGCCATGAAAGAAGCTTTTACGCCTTGAGCAAAGCTACATAGGGAGAATAAACTCATCAAACTAAGTAATAATTTTCTCATAGATATGTCGTTTTGATGTGTAAATGTATAGGGTTACAAAAGTAAACAAAATAAATCAAAATGATTGCTAATATGCGTAAAAACTTTCTGTTTTGTTTGTTTTGTCTTTGTTTTTGTGAAATATTGAGAGTAAAAATGGTTTGTTTAGTCACGATGTGACATTTTTTTGTTGCATGATTTTGATCAGCGATAACGTTGTCTTTATGCATAAATGAGCAACAAAAAAGGCCTCCAAGAGTGGAAGCCTTTTATGGATATTGCATGTCAAATCCTGACTTATTTTCTCAACATCTCCTCGACAGCCCGTTTCAATTGTTGGTCGTTGCCATTGATGTAATCCTCAGGAGTGTTGTACACTTCGATGTCAGGATTGAGTTGTGTGTTCTCTCCAAAGTTGCCTCGCATGTCCCGGCAGCCCACTTGAGGAATGCCGAAGACCATGGTATTGTCGATGAGTGTTTCCCACCAAACGGCGGTCATAGTACCAGCAACAGGCGTACCAATCAGCTTTCCAATACCCAACTCCTTGTACACGAACGGGAATCCATGTCCATTACTGTAGTCGTCCTCACAAATTAACACGCATGAAGGCTTGGTCCACTTGTTCCAAGGGTCTTTGCCAATGAACTGTCCGCGTGGGACAAAGCTCTGATATTGCTTGCCTGAGAGCAATGTACACAAGTCATCGTGCAACCAGCCGCCACCATTGTGCCGCTCGTCTACAATCACAGCCTCGCGATTTCTGTTCTTATCGCTCAGCAATTCATGGAATACAGTGCGGAAACTCTCGCTATCCATGGCTTTGACGTGTACGTATGCCAACCGTCCATGCGACAGACTATCTACCAATTGACGATTCCTGTCCACCCATCGCTTGTACAACAGTTCGTCTTGATAGCCCTTGCTAATGGCCTTAACCGTTACATCGAAACGCTTTTTGGTGGCGGGATTGTACACCGATATCCTGACATTGCGACCCGACTTTCCATCCAACATATAGTAGTAATCTTTGTCTTTCAATATCGGTTCACCGTCTATCTTCTCGATGATGCAGCCTTTGGTAACTCCTGTTTTCTTCACTGAGAAAGGTCCACGATTGATAATCTCCTCGACTTTCAGTCCATCTCCATCGTATGTCTGGTCGTAGAACAAGCCCAAGGTGGCGGTACTAAGGTTGGCACCACCGCCAAAATAGCGCGCACCCGTGTGAGATGCGTTCAGCTCGCCCAACAATTCACTGAGCATGTCGCGGAAGTCGTAGTTGTTATTGATATAAGGTAAGAATCGCGCATAACTCTTTTTATAGCCATCCCAATCGACACCGTGCAGGTCAACCTTATAGAATTTATCCTTCACCTGCTGCCAGATGTGGTTGAACATGTACTCCCTTTCTTGATAAGGCTTGTAGTTGAAACGTGCTTCAAAGGTGACATTCTTCGACGAGTTGCTACCCATGTCTATCTTCTTGATACCTCCTCCCGAGCATAGGTACAGATTTTTGAAGTCTTTGTCGGCCAGCATGCCACCTCCTCCAACACCTTTCAACACAATTTTGGTGCTCTTATCTTGTAGGTCGTGCTTCCATAAGTCGTAACCACCCTCGAAGGCAGCCTGATAATAGAGGGCGTTTCCGTCGTTGCTCAGCACTGCATCGCCCAATCGGCACGAGTTAACAGTGAGCCGAAGTACACGGTCACGGCAGTTGTCCAAGTCCAGTTTGATAGGCTCTTCCTTCTTTTCTTTCTTCTTCACCGTCACGTCTACCGTCTTTGGCTCTTCGGCTTTCTTCTTCTCTTTCTCGGCTTCGGCAAGGAGGGCCTTTTCCTCTTTCGTCATCTTGAACTTCTCATATTCGTCCAAATCGAAGAACATGATGTACACATCGTCTTCCGTTCCCCAACTGCCGTGGCTGCGATAGCCTGCTCGATCGCTTTGGAAGATGATGGCTTTTCCGCCTAACACCCATTTTCCATTACCGGCATTGTAGCCACTTTGTGTAAGGTTGTAAATGGGCTTTTTACCTTCTGCATCAATCAAGGCGATGTCTTGGTTGTTCCATCCTCCTGTTCCGATATAATTGGAGATGAGCCATTTGCTGTCTGGACTCCATTCAAACCAAATATCTCCGTCGCTATAAGAGTAAACATATTTGCCATCCATCAATGTTCTTACTTTCTTGCTCTTTACATCAAGCACCTTGAGCGTACCCCTGTTCTCAAAGAAGGCAATGCTTTTCCCATCTGGACTATATTGCGGTTGGAAAGAGGTGTAAGCCGAATGGATGAGGCGTTCTTCCTGTAAATCGGTGGCATATGCGAACTGTTTCTCCGCTTTATTCTTCATGGTGGTTTGGTAAATCTGCCACAACCCTTCTCGTTCCGATGCGTAGACAATAGCGAGTCCGTCGGGAGAGAATTCAATCGAACGCTCTTGTTCGGGTGTATCGGTGATTTGTTTGGTGGTTTTGTATTCGATGTTGGTCACATATACGTCACCATGCAGCACGAATCCTATTTCCTTTCCGTTGGGGGAAAGAGCAATCTCTGTCGCTCCCCATGTCTTTATCTGTCGACTCAAGTCGATGTCATTACGGTCGGCAGTGATGCTCACGTTTACTTTTTGGGGTGCAGCCGACCCCATTTGGGTGTATATCTCACCATCGTAACTGTAGCAAATGCGCCCATTTTGTGCCACTGATAGATAGCGTACAGGGTGTTTGGTATGGTGAGTAATTTGCGTCTTTTCAGTGCTTTTCACCCCTCGCTTGTACACATTGAAGGTTCCGTCTTCCTCACTTAGGTAGTAAAAGGAGGTGCCATCGGGTGCCCAGCGTGGAGTACGATCCTCACCATTGAAGGTAGTAAGTTTGCTAAAGTTGCCATTTTGGTTGAGCCATATATCTCTTGTGATAGGCGATCGGTGATGTTTACGGAAGGGGTCTTCGTATCCTTTCTTGTCATGATACAATATCTCGCCCTTTTGGTTGATGCTCAAATCCTCCATGTTCACCACAGAGAAGAGCTTTGGGCGGTCGCCTTTCAAGTTGACCTCGTACACCTGTGGGAACTGACTGCTGGCAAAAAAGATAGATTTTGCTGTTGGCATGATAGCTGCACTGAACAGAATGTGTTCGTTGTCACGCCATGCAATGGGAGTTTCGTTGGTGCTTCGGGTGGTAAGCCGTTTGGGTTCGCCACCGAATTTGTCCATTACGAAGATATCTAAGCTACCTTCACGGCTTGATGCGAAAGCAATTTTTTTGCCGTCAGGACTCCAAATGGGGTAGGAATCGTATGCTGCATTCGAGGTAAGCTGTCGTGCCTGACCGCCTGAAGCGGGTACGGTAAACACGTCGCCCTTGTACGAAAACGCAATGGTTTGCCCGTCGGGAGAGATCGAAGTGTGTCTCATCCACAACGGATTGGTTTGAGCCGCCACAGATAGAGATAGTGTGAGGGCAGCAAAAATGAGTGTTTTTTTCATAAATGTAGGTTTTTTATTATTTAAGATGTTTATTCTTTTAAGCGATTGTTAGTCCCATTTGGATTTGCCACATAGTTTTCGCATCCGATTAACCATTGCCACTTTGATGCGTTTGAAGTTGCCTTTACGCAAGTTGATGAACAGCTCTTCTATCGATCGTCCTATCTTGAGCCAAGGATGTCCCCAGCCCATGATGCGGAACATGCGGTGCTTGTAGCCCACATTCTCAATGACATATCGTGGGTGTTTTAGCGGAAACGACAGTTCGTGACGTTGCATGGTGAAGATTCCTCGAATGGCTTTTGGCAAGTCGTCGTTGCTCCCACTGAGGTGAACACCGTCTTCGGTAGCTCCGGCGTTGCTGATCATGTTCACTCGGGGAACGATGCAGAGTTGTGAATGGAAGAAGATGGCTGCATGAAAAATCGTTTCGTAATATGCTTTCCCCACCGAACGGTGATACTCGCAAAACTCAATAAAGTCGCTTTGGTATTTCCTTTCTTCAATAAGAGCTTCCAACTGCTGCCGATTGTATTTGTCGTCAAGGAATGAATAAGTAGCGTCCCATTTGTCAACTACCCGTTTCCACGATGCCCAACCACTGATGCTAAAGGTAGTGGTGAAGAAATAATCATCGGGAATCCCCTGTGTTTCTTCATCGTAATTCATGCCCGCAATCATGCCGATGCGCTCATCATGAGCGTATCTGTCAAGCAAATCTTTGCAAAAAGGGAAGAACGAGAGGGCAGGCACGTTGTCATCTTCCAAGACAATGCACTTGTCTTCATGGCTGAATGCCCACTTTTGGGAGAGGTATTCGGAAGGGTCACAGCCCCTATTCACCTCTTGGTAGTTGCGATGTACCTCACATTCCCAGTCAATCTGCTCATCATCGAGCAGCTTTCGGCACGCTTCCATGCGTGGCAAGTCGCTGTCGTTGCGTGGTCCATCCTGATACAGATACAACTTGCTGGGGCGAGCTAGTTTGATTTGTTCAAACAGGTTGCCCAGTTCCTTGGGACGGTTAAAGAAGAGTATCAGTACCGCCACGTCTGTTTTTGCAGGCTGTTTCATGTCCTATCAATGTTTATTGGTTTCGTTATTGTATATTTCAATGCTGCCAGTATGAGGTTTCAGTTGACTTAAATCGGGCAGCTTCATATAGTCGCCATAGATGTGTCGCAACATGCGGTCGCTGTCATGAGGAGCCATGAAGGGTCGGTTCTCAAACATAATGGTTGTCAATGGGAATATATTCTCCTCGTATCGGGGATTGTGAAACGGAATGCCAAGTCCGCTGGTGATGGTCTTTGCGCCAGTGATGCGATTCACCAAGCGCAGTAATGGGTAGATAAATCTTACATTCCACGCATACAGTCGTTTCACTTTTTTCATGCACTCCTCGTCGCTTCCCTTGTAAGTACGCATGAGTTTATACGCATGACCGAAGGAAAGTTCCGAAAGTTTGTGTGTCCACATGTGTTGCTTCTCCAAAGGGAAGATGTCTATATAGATGCCACGATGCTTAAAAAAACGGTCGTAGTTGGGCTTCTCTTCGATATAGGAACAACGGTCGCGCACCTTTGCGTAATGGTAACAATAATTTGGGTCGGTGCAATGGGCTTGCAATGCCAAATCTTCGGGCAGTTCGTAGGGTAGTATTTCCAAAACTCGCTCGTAGTCTGAGCGCATCATCTCAATGTCCAAGTCATCGTCCCAGGGTATAAAACCGCCATGCCGAACAGCACCTATCAATGTTCCACTGCTGAGCCAATACCGAATGTTGTGGCGTTGGCATATCTTGTCAACCTCAACAAGGATGTGTAGCATGCGCATCTGTTGGCGGCGCAGCAACGATCCGTCGGGATTATATCGTTGGCGCAGTTCCTCGTGTGGTATGACTGGTGTGTTCATGAGTGCTGTTTTATTTTGACAATTGACGCATACCCCATTCATAAACCTTGTCGATATGGGGAACCTCTACACTGTGTTGATGTGCCAATCGGTGGATGATAGCCAGGCCATAGGGGAAGTCTTCTGTGAAATACCTACTAGAAAAGTCAGGTTGATAACCTCCCTCAACGACTTTCATGGGCGCAGGTATGCCTTGAAAGGCAGTAATGGATGACAGTTTTTTGCTTAAACTATGTGCGTCCGTACTCTCGTAATAGTCGAGAACAGTGGGTATTGCGTCCTGCTTTACCTTTAACTTGCTCAATAGATTTTGAAGTTCTTCATCCATTTGAATGTATAATAGTGCGGCTTCATCGGTCCAATCGGTGTAGAAAAGCGGCACCTCTTTATATATAATCTCCTTGTGCCAAGTGTGCCATAGCTCGTACAAGCGAGCGGTATGCAACAGCGGATTGCTATTTGTTAAACTCGCTTCGTAATAGTTATCTAACAAACTGATGGGGGTATGCAACATTTCTTGTAATGTTTCCCTTAATGCTTCGGTAGCCTCGCCACCTCGTTCAATTGCTAAATTGAGTTGAGGTTTATAGCCCAACAGCGATGCTCGATGTCCATATTGGGTGGTTCGGGCAATGAAAGGTACGCGCTGAAAGCCAAAAAGAGGAGTGGTATCGGGCAATATGTCCAACGCCTCAAAGAAGAAGCCCGTACTCGACACGATGCTTCCCACAGGTACGTGGGGCGATAGGTACTTACTTATTTGCTCCAGTGTGTCGTGCAGTGCATATCCCGGGAGACATAGCAAAATCAACTCTGCAGAAGGTATTACTTCTTTGGCATGTGTACTGATGTGGCATAACTCTCCCTTCAACACCTCTCCATTGGGGGTGTCAATGAGCAAATGATGCGTCCACCGCTCGGGATGTCGCGTCAACAAACTCACCTGATGAGCGGGTTGCGCAGCCAAAGAACCAGCTACCACATGCCCTAAGTTACCTCCACCGCAAATACATATTTTCATTTATATGGTTTCGTTTTGTAGGTTGAGCAATGCTGTGATTAGTTGGTCGTTGTCAACTTGGTTGCGGATAGAGATGCGAATATAGTTCAATCCTTTGAGCGATGTCTTGCTGTTGCAATCTTTTATCATGATGTCAAAGCGTGCCAACAGCTGTTTAGTCAGTTCGGCTGCGGTATAGGGCGGTTTCACCTCGCAACAGAAGTAGTTGGCTTGGGTTGGCAGAACTCGCAAAAAGTGTATCTCCTTCAAGCGTAGGGCAAAGCGATTGCGCTCGTCAATAAATTGCTGACATGCTTTTTCGTATTGCGCTTGATATTTATTGTATATCTGCATGAAGAACTCGGCAAACGAGTTGATGTTCCATATTGACACGTCTTTCTTGATGCGAGCAATGGTTTCTCGTTGTGAGGTAGCCAAGATGCCTAACCGAAGTCCAGGGACACCGTACGATTTTGAAATACTTTTCATGACCAACAGGTTGGGATAGGCTTCCAAAGTCTCATCACAGAGAAGTGAGTTGTGTAGAAAGTCATCACTAAAGTCTACAAACGACTCGTCAACCACTAACTGTATATTTCGCTCCTTGCTCCATGCTGTCAGTCTCACAACATCGGCTTTGGGTATGAAGTTGCCCGAGGGATTGTCCGGATTGATGAGCAATAGCATGTCTATGGACTTGTCTTTGTAGAAATTCATCAAGTCGTTGGCAGTATATCGCAGCGTGTCCAAGGGCGGAACAAACGATACTATCTGCTCTTTTCGCAGTCGATGCGGATATTCCTCGAACGTGGGGAACACCATGCCCACATGACCTTTAACGTTTTCCATGAGGCTTTTGATGAGTTCTGCTGCTCCGTTGCCCACCACCATGTATTCTCGTTTAATGCCAAAACACTTGCCAGCCAACAACGAGTTGACGTACATACCCGACGGATATTCAGTCAACAGGGTGTCAAAGTTGGCTTTCATCTCGGCTTTCATCTGCTCACAAGGAAAGTAGGGGTTTACCAAATAGCAGTAGTCCAGCATCTTTGGAAAACGCCAATGCCCACCATAGCGATAGTTATACCGCTTGAGCATCTCGTCGTCTTTAGCAAAAATGGTTTCTGCAATGTCCAAATCTTGCACATCGTCTATCTCGTACCACTTCTCATTGCCAATGTCAAGTGCCTTGAGGTTGGTTTTGTCCAAGAGCGTAATCACGCGCAACACCTGTTCGTAATATTCGTTATTGCCCAAAGCTTTACAATAAGCATCGAGAAAAGGAACGTACTGTGTTTGCGAAAACGCTTTGCTAAACTTGTAAATGTTCACCGTTTTATAATACGAGTCAACCTCCTGATAGTTGAAAGCCTTTTTGGGAACAAAGTTTACGATGTTGCCATCGCTGTCGATGCGCACCATGGTACCGTCCATCCATGTCTCATATTTGGCAACGAGGGCAATGTTGGGACGTTCATCGGCAAGAATCATGGAGAAAAGTCGGTCAGAGAAGATAAGATCCGACTCTATCAAGAGCGTGTCGTCTTCTTGCATTTGCTCCTTTACCAACGACAATGAATAAATATTATTGGTGCGGTCGTAAATGGGATTTTCTACATATTCTATCTTTAGAGTGTCTGCATATCGATCTCCGATGTGATGGATGAGTTCTTTTCCCTTATAGCCCACCACCATCAGTACACGCTTTAGATGCAATGCGGAGAGTTGCGTAAGCATGCGGTCAATGAGCCTTACCCCATTAACGGGAACCATACATTTGGTGTTTTCCTTAGTGTAGCTTCCTAAGCGACGCCCCATTCCAGCGGCTAATATAATGGCTTGCATGTGTTAAATTTCTGCTTTGATTTTCAATAATGAGCAAATATACATAAAAATATGGATTTAAGAGATGACCTTAGTGCTTTTTCTTCCATTTAGAAAGAATGGCAGCTTGGCATTCGCGGAGTATCTCTGCTTTGGCAACGCGCATGATGAGGTAATACAAAATAGCTGCCATTACCACCCTGACGACTAATAACGGGAGCAGATGAGTGATGCTCAGCGTGGCATAGTAGGTCACAATCATGACCCCTGATGCACTGACTGCAAAGGGCAATACATCCTTAAAAAACTGCGGAAGCGTGTATCCCGTGGACTTTCTCACGAAGTAGAACCACACAAAAAGCCAACTCACGTTGAGGCATACATAGGCAATAACCATGTTGCGGATGCCGTAGGGCCACAGCAATAGCATGAGGACGATTTGTAATACGCCCAAGGCAACGGTGCAACCAAGGTAGATATTGGCTTTCCCCTTGCTGATGATGAGGTTCGACATCAGTGTGATGAGGGGAAAGATAGCCCCACTCACGCACAACAGCCGAAGGAGTTGGGCACTGGGAAGCCATTTCTCGGTAATGGTAAGCACGATGAATTCGCGCGATACCAGTCCCAGTCCCAACAAGAGGGGGAAACTGAGAAATGCCGAAAAGCGCATCATCTTGCGAAAAGCGTGCAGCTGTCGGTCGGCCTCGCTCTTCAGTTCAACGAGTACAGGTTGTGCTACTTGGTTCACTATGCTCTGCACCAACTGAAATCCCTTGCTGTCCCATTGGTAGGCTTGGTTGTATTGTCCCACGTCGTGTTTGGTGTATAACCTGCCCAACAGAATGTTCAGCACGTTGTTGTTGACTTGGGTAATGAGCGTGGTGAGTAGGATTTTGAATGAGAACTTGAACATTCGTCTCACGGGAGCAAACGAAATATGATGTACGGAGGGTCGCCAAGGCGAATAATGCCAGTAGAGTAAGGTACACAGCAGGATGTACACCAAACTTTGGGTGGCTAATGACCAATAACGAAAACCACCCCACGCCATCAGTACTCCCGTGATGCTCGACAGCAATACGGCAACGATGTTGGCTTTAGCTTGTTGCTTGGCGTGTAAGTTCTTGAACAACCATGCCGATTGGGCGGTGCCGAACGAGGCGAAGAGGATGCCTAAAAAACTGTACCGGCATAGAGATGTTAGGGCTGGCGTGTCGTAGAAAGAGGCTATCAGAGGAGCGGATAGGAACAAAAGGATGTACAAGGTGCCGCCAACCAAGATGTTGAACCAAAACACAGCGTTGTAGTCATCGTGGGTAGGGGATTTCATATTGGTGATGGCTACTGTGAACCCACTGTTTTGAAGGGCAATGGCAACCAACTGAAAAATGGCTATCATCGCCATCATGCCATAGTCTTCGTCGGACAGAATGCGACCCAGCATGATGCCAAACACCACGCCTACCAATTGCAGGGTGATGTTGCTCATCGCCCCCCAAAATATACCTTTTGTCGTTTTCTCTTTGAGTGTCTCTGTCATCCGCCAGGGAATTTGGTTACAAAAGTACTTGTTTTTAGGCAGAAGTACAAGTTTTTTTTCTTTTATAAGGTCGTGTCGTCACACTTCTTTTATTTGTTTTGAACAGGTTGTTTTGTTGTAAGAATATGATTTCTGTGGCAACGGAGTTTCACGGAATTTCACTGCATGTCCGTGACGTTCCGTGTCATTCCGATGCAATAAAAGATTGTCTTCAAAAATCTGAAATATATTGACAAACGCTCTCTAAATACGGACATATTTGTAACGAGATGGATACTTGCTCGCAAATACGCGAAAAATAGGAATGGTTGATAATCAACGTGTTATAAAAGTAGGGGCGTCATTTAGCCGAAAAAACAATGCGAAATGGCCGCAAAAACCATGATTTTGGGTTAGAAAAGCAAAGGGTTAGGCATGTTATTGCATTGGTATTGGCCAGTTAACTCAATGAGTTAACCCGTCAATGTCATGCTTATAGCCCAATTAAGGATGCGGAACATCCAAAATATCCCCTATATTATTTCTATTTGTGAGGTTTCAGAAGTGTTAAAATTAGGGAAGAAAAGCGGACAAAATCTGTGCTTCACACCTTTTCATCAATTCTCCATTTCACGTTGTATTGGGCTTGTTGGTCGTGGCACAGGTGTCATGCCATGCAGGTGGGGCATGGTGCGCAATTTTTTAGTGAGCCGACTTTTGGTAGACCTTACGGCTTGTTCTGAGCAGCAAAATGCCTTTGCTTTCTCGCTGTCGGCCATGCCGTTGCGTTCCATGATGCAGAAAAATGTTTCTTTGGGTGTCAGTGCCAACGACTGGTTGTTGAGCAGTTCAGCCAGTTCGGCATCGATATTGGGCATGATGCTGGCCACGGCAACCTGCTCTTTCTTCCCAAACTGGCTGATGTTGCCATTGTGTAGGATGGCATCAAGCACGTCGATGCCCAGCTTGATTTGTGCCACCGACTCATAATTGCGGTCTGCCTGCATGGCTGGGGGCAGCTTGTGTTTCAACTGCTCCAACTCTTTTAGTCGGCTGTCCATCGCCTGTTTCATCTCTTCTATCGTGAGGTTTTTGGCCGAGAGCCGTGTGTACAGTTCGTCCTTGATGTCGGCTATTTGCTCTTGGAATCGCTTGTATAGCAGGTGATTGCGTCGGTAATACCAGTAGGAGAGGGCAAACAGTAGCAGCAAGAGGGCGATGATGACGACCGAGTAGCGGTATCGTTGGCGGGCACGATCCAATTGTAGCACGGCATTGTCATAATCGTTTTGCACTTTGATGATGTCGGTGTGCGTTTTCTCCGAGTAAAGCGAGTCGTCGAGTGCTTTGAGGCGCAGCATCGATTCGTATGCCTTGCGGTAGTCACCGTGTGTCTCGTGCAAGTGCGTTTCGGCGAGCAGTCGGTTGTACGCCATGGTAGAGTTGTTTTTTTTCGACATCATCGACATGACGAGCCTTACCTTCTCGGGCTGGTCTTGCCGAGTGTAGATTTGGCTGAGTAGCGTGAGTGCGTTGCCAAGGGCTGACGAGTCTTGTGCCAGCATGAACGCTTGGTAGGCGTGATGCTCGGCTGATGCAAGCGAATCGCGCAGCAGGTCGTAATGAGCCAGATGCTTTTGGATGACCGATTGTTGCCCTCTGCCAACCTTGTGGTAATACAGCATGGCTGTTTTGGTGGCGTTGCGGGCACTGTCGGGCAGCTCCATATTGAAAAATGTATTGGCCTTGTTCACCAGAACGTCGACGATATGTTCGGGCTTTCCATACGTCATGGCATATTTTAGAGCGCGGTTTTGGTATTGCAGGGCCAGTTCGTTGGCACCGCTGTTCTCATTAATCCACCCGATGTACTGGTAAATATGGAAGATGGTTTTGGCACTGTCGAGCGCAGGAACCAGTCGCTCGGCTTGCTTCAGTTGCACCATGGCAGCCTTTAAGTTGTGTTGGTCGATATACTGCAGGGCGCTGTCAATGTAGGTGCGAGCTTGCTGCTCGGGTGCGGGGAGGGCGCTTTTTTGGCTGCTCGGGTTGCATGCGCCGAGTAGAAGTGTGGCAGAAAGCAGCATCACGAATATCTTTTGCATACGACTGTGTTTTGGTCTTTTTTGTTCAGGGCAAAGATATAAAAAACAATTCATATTCGTTCTTTGATGTGTCAAAAGAGATGTTGGCGGTGTTTTAAATACCTGTTAGTCAGATGCTTGCGTTTTCTTCGTGTGTCAATGTCTATCGGGCTATTGACAAGGGCAGTCTGAAGTTGTATCTTTGTCTGCGAAAGCTATATGCAAATCTGAAGTACAGTTCGCACCTGTCTTTGGTTTCCTCGGTCATAGACGGTGCGGATGTACTTTTTGAAAGGATGAAACAATGTTTAAAAAAGATAAGATATGAAGAGAAGATGTGTTTTGTTGTTTTGGCTTATGATAGCTGTTTGGGCGGCAATGTCGGCACAGTGTGTGGGCTCATCGAAGTATGTTGAACCGTCGGAAAAGATATTTTCCAATCCCGAGGTGATGCCAGTTTATCCCGGAGGGAAAAAAGCGTTGATGGCATTTGTGAGCGATAGGGTGATTCCTAAGCTGATGAAGGCTGACTCTACGTTAACGGGAACCATGATGGTGAATTTTGTTATCGATAAAAAAGGTCGTTGCAAAGATTTCAAAGTGTATCGTTCGAAAGGCCCAAGGTTTGATAAAATCATTATTAGAGAAATGAAACACATGAAGCGTTGGACACCTGGCATGCTAGTGGGTAGACCAGTCAGTATGCGTTATTGCGTACGTATCAGAATGAAAGTGAAGCAAACACAGAGGGTGAAGCGCATGGAAAAGCCTTGATCTGTACGTCAATAACGCTGATACTGAGTTGGATAAAAAGTCTCAAATGGCTGACATAATGGCTTGGTTTTTGGGCTAAATAATGGAATATGTGTCATAATGGCACAATTTCTTCACTGGTACGCTCCTTGCAACAATGGTTAGTGAACTCGAAAGAGCAAATAAAAATAAACAATATAAAAATAGGAGGAAATGATTATGTTACCAGTAAGAAACAGAAATTCATGGTTACCAAGTGTGTTTGATGATTTTTTTGATACAGGTCTTGCACCAAGATTGAACAGTACAGCACCCGCCATCAACGTCATTGCTCATGATGGTGAGTATGTGGTAGAGTTGGCTGCGCCCGGCTTGAAGAAAGATGATTTTATCGTGAACATCGACAACGACGGCAACCTGACCATCAAGATGGAGAAAAAGGTGGAGAACAAGGAAGAGGACAAGAAGGCTCACTACTTGCGTAGAGAGTTTAGTTACTCGAGCTTTGAGCAGACACTGATTTTGCCAGATGATGTAGACAAAGAGAAAATTTGCGCAAAAATGTCGGATGGTGTCTTAACAGTAACCTTGCCGAAACGTGAGGAAATTGTACAGACATTAGGCAAGCAAATCACCGTAGAGTAATCAATCTCTTAGGTGTCTATATAACAGCAGCCCTGCAATCCTAACGGATTGTGGGGCTTTTGCATGGATGAAAATTGTGAAGGATTCTTGTATTTATAAGGTGTAGATGATGCGTAAGTCAGAAAATTGCAGTACCTTTGCCAAAAGGAAAATTACATATTAGACAGGTAACAATAATTATGGCAAAGAAAGCTTTATTGATGATCCTCGATGGATGGGGAATAGGAAACAAGGGTAGGGGTGATGTGATTAACAATACGCCGACACCTTATTTAGATTATCTGAATGCTACATGTTCGCATTCGCAGTTGCAGGCTTCGGGTGAGAATGTAGGATTGCCCGATGGACAGATGGGTAACTCGGAGGTAGGACACTTGAATATTGGTGCAGGACGTGTGGTTTATCAGGATTTGGTGAAGATTAACAGAGCCTGTAAAGATGGGTCAATTCTGCAAAATCCTGAAATCGTTTCTGCCTATACGTATGCACAGAAAACGGGAAAGAAGCTTCATTTAATGGGATTGACTAGCGATGGTGGCGTTCATTCTTCTTTGGATCATCTATATCAGTTGTTGATTATCTCTAAAAAATACGGTCTTAAAAATACGTATGTGCATTGTTTCATGGATGGACGCGATACAGACCCGAAGAGTGGAGTAGGCTTTATCGAGGCTTTGCACCATGTTTGTGAAACGAACGATGCGCACATTGCCAGTATCATAGGTCGCTTTTATGCCATGGATCGTGATAAGCGATGGAATCGAGTAAAAGAGGCTTACGACTTGTTGGTAAGTGGTGTGGGTAAGAAAGCAACGGACATGGTGCAGGCAATGCATGAAAGTTATGCCGAAGAAGTGACCGACGAATTTATCAAGCCCATCACCAACGCTACTGTTCAAGGACAGATAGAAGAGGGCGATGTGGTGATTTTCTTCAACTTCCGTAACGACCGTGCCAAAGAACTCACACAGGTGTTGACCCAAACTGATATGCCTGATGAGGGAATGCACACCATCAAGGACTTGCAATATTACACGATGACGCCTTACGATGCTAACTTTAAGAATGTGCATGTGCTGTTCCCGAAGGAAAATGTAGAGATGACATTGGGCGAATATCTTAGCAGTCTGGGTAAAAAACAGTTGCATACAGCAGAGACAGAGAAGTATGCACACGTTACATTCTTCTTCAATGGAGGACGTGAGGAGCCTTACAAGGGGGAGGATCGCATCTTGGTTAATTCGCCCAAGGTAGCGACTTACGACTTAAAGCCCGAGATGAGTGCCTACGAAGTGAAAGACAAACTGGTGGATGCCATTGGTACACAGCAGTACGATTTCATTGTGGTAAACTTTGCCAACGGTGATATGGTGGGACATACGGGTGTCTATAACGCCATTGCCAAAGCGGTTTGGGCCATCGACCATTGTGTGAAAGAGGTGATAGAGGCTGCCAAAGCCAATGATTATGAGGCTATCATCATTGCCGACCATGGTAATGCTGACAACGCAATTAACGAGGATGGTACACCCAACACGGCACACTCGCTCAATCCTGTACCATTTATTTATGTGACAAACAACAACAGTGCCACCGTGAAGGACGGCAGATTGGCTGACGTGGCACCGTCAATACTGCACATCATGGGCTTGGAACAACCAGAAGCCATGACAGGTGAAAATCTGATAGTGGATTAAACCTGATTGTGCAATTGCCCTATCTTCTAGAATTTTAGGGAGAAGAAAACAATACAGCGATGACCCTCGAATGCTGATATGCAGCGTTCGAGGGTCATTCTGTTTTGACATCCACAAGAAGTTAATCACGTTTGATGATGATTTTTGAGCGAGTGGTTTGCTTGTCCGAGGCGATTTCCAACACATACAGTCCGGGTATGAGCCGTTGATGGAAGCTCTTGGAAAAAATACGCTCAACGACTTTTTGTCCCATGACATTATAGATGCTGACCTTTGTACGATTGTGCCCAGCCATCTTAATGTGCAGCATTTGACCCAATGTTGTGATTTGAGCAGCTTCGTATGTATGGTTTTTGATGCCTGTGCTAACTTGTAGTCTTCTGATGGGTGCGAATTTACCACCAAAGCGTGCTGCATCAATGGTCTGTACAGTCCACTCATAGGTTCCAATAGGCAAAGAAAGTGTAATCTGTTTGTTCAGAAACATGTTGCCCAGTTGGTTGATTTTCCGCCATCCGTCATGTTCGCCGCCTATCACGGACATAGGGTTATACAACCATTTGCCTGTGTTGACATCTTTGAGAGCTAAATTGTAGGTGATTCCTTGCTGGTGCGTGATGTTGTTAGGAGCGTCCCAACTGAAGGTTACTTGGTAGGTCTGGCCTTGTAAAGTTGTAGTGGCGTTCAGGTTTTGAGGCGCTTCCAATGGTACAAATGCATGGGCTTTGAACGACTGATGAATGGGACTGGGTGACCATCCGGCGATGACTCGGTTGGGATGGTAAGGATTATCTTTGTATCCTTCCGCAAACCCTTGATAGATGAAGTCAGGTTTCATGTCGCCATCTACGTCGGCTATTTCGAAGTCTTGTTCCGACATGCCTGGGAGATATTGATTGCTCAAGAAATATTGTTCGTTAAAGTCTTCATATTCTAACGTCTCGTCCCGGTTGTTGTTGACAAATACAAATGTTTTCTGTCGTCGTGAAGGTAGCAGTCGGTCACAATATCCACCAAACAGGAAGTCAACATCTCTATCGTTATCGATATCCTGCAAGATGGTGGATCCTCCCATTGAAAATTGTCGACATCGTTCGTACTTGAATATTTCAGTCATCTTTTCATTGTCATTTTGATAGATGCGAGTCGTCCAGTCGTTAGGTTCGCTGCTGCCTTTTCCTTCACCATGGATGATGAGGTCGAGCCATCCATTGCCATCCAAGTCGTTCCAATCGGCTGAGCCAAAGCATTTTTGCTTGATGTGGAATGTAGGGTTGAGGATGAATCTGCCTGTTCCATCATTCATGAAAACGCCTGTGAACGGTTGGGAAGATATGCCTTCTGGTGAAGAGGGAGAATAGGCCATGATGAAAACATCCATCTTTCCATCGTTGTTATAATCAATGATTTGTACCTGTGGGTTGATGAATCGATAGTTGGAAAATGCAGTCTTGTCTTCTATGAACTGTCCGTTTTCTTGCTGAAAATAAATGGCGATGTATGAATCGGGATAGCTGCCGGCACAAAGATAGTCCATTTTTCCGTCGTTGTTGAAGTCGGCAAACCCGTTACCTGTAATCTTTGCGGGGGGCATGGGATATTGATGGGTAGGTCCCAACGTAAACACTCCCTGTCCATTATTCAACGCTATGCCATTCGAATACGTGCATCCCATGTTTGTTCCTCCATTGAAAATCACATCGATGTCACCATCTCCATCAATGTCGGCAGCATTCATGGTGGCCATCTTGCCAGGAGTAATGGGGCAGCTATGTTGTGTGAAATGGCCTTTGCCGTCGTTCTTGAACAGTCCTCCTTGAAATAAAAATGGAGCGTCGCGTTGCTCTCCGGCCAGCAACACGTCCAGGTCGTGGTCGTCATCACAATCAAAGGCGAGGATATCCCCATGTTGTGGCCGCATAGTTGTGCTGAACTCTCTTGTATCGGGCTGCAAAAAAGGAGTGTCTGGAAGGTAGACTTCTCGTAGAAGTGCAGTTGGTTCCATCAATTCCGTTAATGGTTCAGAGTTGTAGAAGAGAGCTACCGAGGTGTAATCAACGGGAAATTCGTTACCAACCGGTCCATGTTCGACGGCATGTCGAATGCTTTTCTCGAACGACATCTTATCAGCGAGGAATAGTCGGTAGCCTCCTGTTCTGTACAAGGCGGCATTGTAATCCAGCGAACCGTGAATGGGTGTACTGTATGCTCTGTCCCATCTTCCTTTTTGGTTGTACCATCCGCCGTTGAAATAATCTTCTGTTCCAGTCCCGTTGATGGTTCTTTTCCCATCTATTTCCGTGATATCATCGCCTTCAAAGAATAGAGTGACGCCGGGTCTGAAACCTTGTGCAAACAAAATGGTACCTACATAATGACCTTTTCCTTTGGTTTTTAGAAAATCATAGTAGCGTCCTGAAGGTGGATTGGTGACCCTTTTCCATACCGCATAGAACTTTCCTTCTTCTTCAGGGATACGCGCTACGTCATTATAGTATACCTTGACAGAAATGGAGAGGGGAGGCTGTTGGGCATCATCACGCTTCTTATAGATAAGTTTTAGCTGTGCCGATTTATCGAAAGGCATGGGTAGGTAACAGTAGTTCTTAGACTGAACCGTGCCAAGCACGACGGATTGCATGCTTCTCTTACCGTATGCGTACCCCATGAAATCAGCGATAGGTGCATGGATGGCTGCAAATTTCTCATGGTCCCAATGTGCAGAGAGTATGATGTCTTTATGAGTTCCTTCAAATAATTCGCCACCATCTATCTCGAATCCAACGATGCGTCCACCTGTTTTTGTATCAAAGAAAACTTTTTCCTGGCCGGCATTCAAAATAAAATGCTCGGCATGTATGCTTGGATTGGACGATCGTCCCGTGGTAAAAAGGTCGATGGTGGGCTGGGTAGTCGTCCAAACTTTCTTAGTATGGTGAAGTGCCAGTCTGTCTTGGATAGAGAGGTTGCCTGTGTAACTCTCCACATCAGCTTGTGGCATCTTACGGTATTGAATCTGAATAAACTGTATTTTCCGCCCATGGAAAAGTATTTTGCAGGACTTCTGATAGGGAATGGGAATGTAAGAGAAATGTCCTCCAAGGATATGGTCGGCCAACGGAGCCATGAAAGGGTCTTTAGTTTGATTGAAAAGTTCACAGAACTTCATGGCGATCCGTGGTGTCTTTTCGCCGTCGAAATAGAATGAAATGGAATCGTTGGTTGGCGTAGCAGTCCATATCCGGTTGATCACTCCAGGCCCAGATAGGTCGGCCAACACCAACTTGTCGCCTTCTTTTCTGATATATGAATACTTTCCAGAGAATCCATCATCGTTTCCGCCTGTCCTATCATAACTGGAAACTTGTTCAACGGTCGTATGGGGCCGATAGGATGGCAGCAGGTCAATTTGGCTCAATTGCGCCATTTCTGTGCTAAAAGTTGTTTTTTGTGCATGTAACGCTAAACAACATAAACTGAATAAGGTGAGTGCAAGGAGTCTAAATGCTGGATGATGTTTCATTGACTTGGTGATTCTGGAGAACAAATATTAGAGTAAATAAAGTTCAGTAACCTATATAATTAGCAAAAATCCAGTTGCAAGAATTCTTTTCCTGCAACTGGATTGTTTAGTGATAGCGTTCACTTTGATTAGAGGAAAACTGCCAGTATATGGCTTATCAAAGACGGCTTACTTATTTTACTATAACCTTTTGGTGCAGAACTTGGTCACCGTTCTTTACCTCAACGATGTACAATCCTGAAGGAACGGTGATGCGCAGGCTGTTTTCAAATAGCGCATTTTCTACTTCGATACCAGTTGTGCTGTACACTTTAGCTTGCATGGCGTTTGCAGTTTGACTGGTGATGCCAATGTATCCCTTACCAGTAGTGATGACAGGTTGGGCTACTGTAACATCTTGTACATTGGTGGCAACACTTAAAGTTTGCATTGGTGCGAAGCTACCTCCAAATCTTGCAGGGTCAATAGCTTGTACGGTCCATTCGTATTCGCCTTTGGGTAGGGTTAGTGTCCATGATTTGTTGAGATAGGTGTTGCCCATCTTCACCACCTGTCTGAATCCGTCTTTCTCTCCACCGATGATGGCCATTGGGTTGTACAGCCATTTACCAGTTGTCTTGTTGCGCAAAGCAAGGTTGTAAGTCACACTTTTCTTCGTACCAATGTTGTCTGGTTCACTCCAAGCAAACGTCACTTTCACTTGTTCACCATCTGCAACTTGTGTGGCTGTTAGGTTGCTCGGTGCGTTCAATTTAACGAAAGGCTTTACGAAATTTGGATCGTTGCGGCCTGGAGTCCAGCCGCCAAAGTTCACATCTAATTTATCAGTTGGGGGCATGTTCTTGTTACCTCCCTTGAAGCCCATATAGACATAATCCAGGATGTTGTCGCCGTTGAGGTCGGCAGCTTTATAATCATGTTCCGAAAAGCCAGGGAGATAGTTGTCACCCAACGTCTTGTTTTCAACGAAATCTTCTTGTGTAATGTTTCCGTCAGCATCCTCGTTGGCATACACAAAGGTTTTTTGTTTGCCTAATTTGTCTGCGAATCCGCCACAAAGAATGTCGACATCTCCATCATTGTCCAAGTCTTGAAGGAGGTTGGCGCCTGTCGTAGAGAATGGTCTTGCACGGTCTGATACAAATGACTCCTTAAAGACCATGTCTTGGTTTGTAAATAATCGATGATACCATGTGGCGGCATCCCAATTATTGTTGCCATTGAATGGGCCGTCGCCTACGACGAGAAGATCAAGAAACCCGTTGCCGTCAACGTCTGCCCAGTCGTGAGATCCATGTCCCAATGGGGGTAATTCTGTGTACTCTTGACGGCTAAAATGTCCCTTCCCGTCGTTTACGAAGATGTAACCAGTCCAGTTCGCCTTGTCCAGTCCAAAAGGTGTGATGGATTTATCTACACGAGGATAGAACCCTTGGAAAAAGATATCCACGTCGCCATCATTGTCAAAGTCGCCAAAAGAGCAAACCTCGTCCCTGAAATAGTTGGAAAACTGGTTTTCATCCATCTTGAAAGTGCCATCTGGTTGTTGGAAGAATAGCGTCCACTTGCCTTTATATTCAATCCTTTTATTAGCCTCCCAGTCAAAGTGTCCCTGGGTATCGGGTGGGGTGAGCATGTAATCCAGCAATCCATCATTGTTCAGGTCGGCAAACAAAGCATTGTAACAAGGCTGTGCTATTGTGGGGTATTTCGCAGGATCTGCAATCGTAAAATTGCCTTTCCCGTCGTTCAAGGCCAGTCCGCGGGCACTAGCTTCTGGTACTTTGGAGTTCTTGTGTCCAGTAAAGATGATGTCCAAGTCGCCATCACCGTCGATGTCACCAAAATCCATGTTGCTCTTGTAGCCTCCCATGATAGGACAGTCTTTCTTCGTAAAGTTACCTTTACCGTCGTTGATGTACAGACCACCACGTTGCAGATGAGGGTCGTTTCTCTGCTCCCCACCGATGAGTACGTCCAAATCACCGTCGTTGTCAACATCTCCAACCAGGATACATCCATGCTGTCCGTCGGCATTTTCAAAATAATTGTACGCGTTACTTTGTGCTTGCATCCCCATTGCAACGATGAAAGACAATGTAAATAATGAAGTAAATCTTTTCATGATAAAATGGTTTAAAATGGTTGTTTCATTGATTTTAGCAAAAATACAATTATTAATTGCGCTAAAGATTTTGCTAAAAGTTAATGTTTGTCAAAGGATTCCTTTTTATAAGAATTCCCTATGTTTAGTCTGCGACAAGGATTAAAATGAGCCATTTTTACGTTTTCTGTTTCAGTTAGGATGATGTTCATTTTGCATTCTGACAGATTCTTTGTACTTTTGTATCCATCAACCCCATCTTTTTATTGTTTCGTTTGATATTTGTGTGCGATAATCATTCATGGAAGTACAGATAGAACAGAGCTGGAAAGCGCATTTACAGCAAGAGTTTGACAAACCTTACTTTGCCAAACTGACCGAGTTTGTGCATGCCGAGTACAGCCAATTTGCGTGCTATCCTCCCGGAAAACTCATTTTTAACGCCTTTAATCTCTGTCCGTTCAATCAGGTGAAAGTAGTGATTATCGGGCAAGATCCGTATCATGAACGGGGGCAGGCACACGGTTTGAGTTTCTCTGTTAATGACGGTGTGCCGTTTCCACCTTCGTTGCAAAACATCTTTAAGGAGATACAAGCCGACTTGGGACTACCCATTCCCACAACAGGTAACTTGACTCGTTGGGCAAAGCAGGGCGTGATGCTGCTCAATGCCACACTCACCGTGAGAGCGCATGCAGCAGGAAGCCACCAGCGAAGAGGGTGGGAAACGTTTACAGATGCTGTCATTAAGGTGTTGAGCGACCATAAAGAGCACTTGGTGTTCTTGTTGTGGGGCGGTTATGCGCGTTCAAAATCCTATCTTATTGACAAGCACAAACATTGTGTTTTGGAAAGTGTACATCCCTCACCGCTATCTGCCAATCGAGGCGGCTGGTTTGGTAATCATCATTTCTCACGCTGCAATGAATACTTAATGCAGCAGGGTATTGAACCCGTGAAATGGTAAAAACTCCTCAATGTATGAACCATTCATATCCTCCCATTATACAAGTAGGCAACGTCTTGGTGTCTCCAGATGTTTTCACGCAAAAGTTTTGTTGTGATTTAGAGGTATGTCATGGTGCTTGTTGCATTGAAGGCGATGCGGGAGCCCCTGTCACTATTGAGGAGATTGCAAGCATCGAAGAGAACGTGGATGCTGTGTGGAACGAGCTTTCTGCTTCGGCTCAATCGATCATTGATCAGCAAGGCGTGGCTTATATCGATAGAGAGGGCGACATGGTAACCTGCATCGTCGGTCGCAAGGATTGTGTTTTTACTTGTTACCAAGAAGGGTGTTGCCTTTGTGTTTTAGAAAGAGCCTATCGAAAGGCAGAGATTAATTTTTGTAAGCCCATCTCCTGTGCGTTATACCCTATTCGGGAAAAGGCGTTGGGAAATGGACTTGTTGGGCTGAATTATCACCGTTGGAAGATTTGCCAATGTGCAGTAGCGAAAGGTAAAGAACTTGATTTGCCGCTTTACCAGTTTCTTAAAGAGCCTTTGATACGCCGCTTTGGGCAGCAATGGTATGACGAATTGTGTGCTGTTGCCAATCAATTGAGTCGTCAAGACCTTCTATAATCAGACGGAGAAACCCCCGTTCTGTCTTTAAAATACTTTCCTAAGAAACTCTGGTTGGGAAAGTTCATCTCTACAGCTATTTCCTTGATGCTTTTAGAAGAATTCTTCAACAGCAAACGAAGCTCTTTCGTCACGTAGCTGTCTATCCAACTATTTGGAGTTTCCTTGCTCACTTTCTTTACTGTTTCCGAAAGATATTTAGGCGTAATGCACAGTTTCTCGGCATACCAACTTACTCTTCTTATCTCCCGGTAGTTCTGTTCGACCAGCTTAATGAAATCGGTGAATATCTTTTCCCCGCGACTCAGACGGGCGCCACCTCCTATTTGTTGAGTGCGCCAGATGTGGTTACCCATGTCGTATACCAAGGTTCCCAGCATGGCACATGCGCTTTCGCGACGGAAGTGGTGTGATTTGTCGTCAACTTTCCGTTTAGTCATCTGGAAAAACTCATTAAACGCTTTGGCTTCTTTGCTCGTTAAGTGTAGCACGGGATGCGTCTTTGTAAAGATAAAGAGTGATGACATCTCATGTATTCCACGAACCGTGTCTTGTAAAAAGTTCTCTGATGCCAGAATGGCAATGCCTTTACAGTCGCGACTCAGCATGTAATCACTGATGACTTGTCCCTCACTTAGGACAATCATGTCGTTCGCCTGAATCGTACACTTCTCGGTGTCTACCAGATATTCAGCACGCCCTTGGATGCACATCCCAATCAGCAGACAGCTCATTTTGTGTGGTTCTAACGGCAAGGGTAGATCTTCAAAGTGTTCAAACAGTATCAAGTCGTCATCTATGTAACAGCTTTCTCCTGTGACAGACTTGATATGTTCAATCGTCACTTCTTTCATCGTCTTGTCCTGCATATTCCAATTACTTTTTAATTCTTATACGTTCTGAATTCCATCTGGTATTTCCAAAAAAGAAGAATGCGCTTTGATGTTCTCCTTGCAAAGATAGGGGAAAAATACAACAACTAATGAAAACAGATGTTAATATTGCAAGCTTTCATGGAAATATGGAACAATTTCTATGCCTTCAACCGATTGAATCTGTTCGTTTTTGAAGTTTTGGTCGCCATTAATCAACACTCTTCGATGATCAGCCACGGTAAATTTTCGACAGGCTTGCTCGTCCATCTCACCCGTGCAAGTGTATTCCAAACCGTCAATGTATATCTTTTGTCTGCGTTTGGCATCGCGCAACGTGATTCTTAGTTGGCCTTTAAACGCTTTGTCGAATTGATAATACACGCCGTTACCTACTAAGTCGAAATATCGGGGCGTATAGATCATGTTCTTTTTTACGGCAGGGTAGCCCGTCAGATAATACCTCGAAGCAATGGCAGGCACGTTGGTGTTGCGTGCAGGCTGCCACAATCCCCAGTCAACATCATCTGAGTTCCATTTCAACATGTAGGCGTTGGCATCATACCGCTCACCACCATCTCTGGTAAGTGATACGTTTGCCCGCCTCGTCAGCCATCCATCATCCGAGCAGAAGGCTCTCTTCTCCCCGTTCCTCATCCTTCCGCAGAGCGAGAACGCCATCTGTTGTTGGTTGATGTGTGGAAAAGTGGGCGAATACCAGATGGCTATTGTGTTGATGCCTGGTTGCAGAAACCTGGTCACTTCCATGTTGATGCTCACCGGAAGATTGTCGTTGCCCATCCTATCGGGCATCCAATTGGCGGTAGATACATTGCGCTCGTTGATATACACGTCCACTTTGCCCGTGGTGGCTATTGTCGCTGAGGCAAATACGGGCAGCTCTTGTAACCGTATTTGTTGCCTGAACCAAATCTCAGAAGTGCTGTCTACCTGCTGGGTGGCAATCCAGTGCGTGTGGAATGATTGTGGATGGGTAATCAGTACACACAACATTGTCATCGCAAGTATACTTATTTTTCTCATGAATCAATCGTCTATTGTGCTTCAGGCCAATGCTCTCTTGCAGTCTTATTCAAGAGGTTCAGCCTGCTTTTGTCTTCATTTTATCGTGGTGGTCTTGCCTCGTTTTAGTCTAACTCTTGTCTGTTTCCCGTTCATGTACACGGTTACATATTTAACATGGTGCTGGGTGCATGGTTTTAATTGAACCCATTCCACTTGTCCGTTCCTCCATTTCATGCTCACCTCGTAGCCTCCCCGCGCCCTGATGCCCTGCACTTCTCCGTCTTTCCACGCATCCGGAAGGGCGGGAAGAAGATACAGTTCGTTGTCGGTGCTTTGCAGCAACATCTCGCAAACGCCGGCAGTGCCACCGAAATTCCCGTCTATCTGGAAAGGTGGATGTGCATCCATCAAGTTGGGATAGGTGCCGCCGCTGCGTCGTTTGTCGGCACCTTGATATTGATCAGGCGACACGTAGGTCAGCAATTTCTGATACATGCGGTATGCCTGCTTGGCCTTTCGCAGTCTGGCCCACAGGTTGATGCGCCATCCCGTGCTCCATCCCGTGGTGTGGTCGCCTTTCTGTTGTAGCGTTTTTTCAGCAGCCAGGGCCAATTGGGGCGTTTGTTTCAGGGAGAGGTGATGGCCGGGGAAAAGTCCGATGAGGTGCGATTGGTGCCTGTGCTTGATGTCCCAATCGTCCCAATCGTAGTACCATTCGTTGAGATCGCCCAGATGTCCTACGGTGTAGGGATGCAGTCGTTTGAGCGAGGCCTCAATGTCTTTCAACAGTTGTGACTGTCTTGCGTAGTCCGCACCCTTCTTGTTGATAGCCTCCGCCGTGTTGATGAACAGCTCGCGGATGATGGCCAGGTCGGCTGTTCCGCCATAACAGGTGGTACCATGATAGCCCTCGGGCGTCTTGTATTCGTTCTCGGGTGACGTGCTGGGTGCGGTAATCAGTTCACTGGGGTTCTTTGGGTTCTCAATGAGCCAATCCAACATGAAGGCAGAAGCACCTTCCAACAGGGGCAGGGCCGTGTCGTTGAGGAATTGAGCATCGGGGTTGAACCGATAATGTTCCCACAAGTTCTGCGTCAGCCACGCGCCTCCCATGTTCCAGTTGCTCCATTCAGGACTCTCACGCTTCTCGCCTACGGGGTTGGTCATGGCCCACACGTCAGAGTTGTGGCTCGAACACCATCCCCGGTTGATGCCATAATAGCTTTTGGCGGTATGCCTGCCATTCACGGCCAGTGCCTGCATGAAGGTGAACAGCGGTTCTGCCATCTCGCCAAGGTTGGCCACCTCGGCCAGCCAGTAGTTCTCCTCGAGGTTGATGTTCACCGTGTAGTTCGACCGCCACGGTGCCCGCAGATAGTGCGACCACAATCCTTGCAGGTTGGCGGGAATGCCTTTGGTGCGCGAACTGGCTATCAACAGGTAGCGTCCATACTGCATGTATAGTGTTTCCAGATAGGGGTTGTGTCCGCCTTGGTCGGTATAGTCTTTGAGTTGTTGCTCGGTTGTGCGACTGCAATCGACCACCGATCCGACCAGAAACAATTTCATCCGGTCGTAGAAGTGGGTATAGTCGGCCACATGCTGTTTCTTGATAGCCTGGTAATTTTTCTTTTCCAGGGCCTTTTGATGTGCCAGAGCCAGCTGCTCGCAGGGCTTCCCTTGCCGTACGGGGTGCTTGTCAAAACCGTTAAAGCTGGTTTCGTTGACGAAATACAGGGTCGCTTCGGTCGCGTCTGTAATCAGCAGGGTAGAGTCGGTGGCTTCAATCTTTCCTTGCTTGGTCACTGCCCGCAGCACCGAACAGAAGTGAATGCTGTTCTCTGGGTCGCCCATGGCGTGTCCCTTCATCGTGATGAGGTTGCCCGCAGCCTTGACGGTGTGTGGTATCTGTGCAGACAGGTTGACCTCCAGGTTGATGCTTTTGGGCTTGTTGGCTGTGATGTGTATGCAGATGACGCTGTCGGGATGTGATGCGAAATATTCTCGCTTGATTTTCACACCGTTCCGACTATAGCTGTCTGTTAACAAGGCCTTGTCGATGTCGAGCGTGCGTGTATAGTTGGTTGCTTGCCCTCCCCGAGGGTCCAGCAGATGCAGCGTGGCCAGGGGTTGGTAATACTGCGAGTTGGGACCTTGCACATGAAGTTGCAGCGAGTCGGCCTTTCGATAGTCTTCTTTGAACAAGGCTTCGCGGATGGCCGGTATCCATTGGTGTGCGTCCTTGTCGAGATTCGGGTCTACGGGCTGTCCCGTCCATAGGGTGATGTCGTTGAGATAAATCAGATTGTCGCGCGTACCGCCATAGACCAGTGCCCCCATCCGCCCGTTGCCGATGGGCATCGATTCTTCAAAATACTGCGCAGGCTTGTCGTACCACAGGTGCATGGGGAGTTGTTGCGCCAGCGTAGGAAGGTGCATGGCGAGCAAGAAAAGTAATGAGCCGATGTTTCTCATGATGAAACTGCTAGGTGTGGTTGTCTATATGCAACGAACTGCGGGTTGGCAGGTGAGCCTGCCTTTACAGTACTGCAAAAATAATGAATTCTGTATAAACAGCAAAACGGCGGCTGTGAATTATTTGTTGATATCATACAGTGACGGTGTTCGGACGGGGTGGGCATCAGGGAGGACATGCTTTAAAACGAGTTGTTGTCGCGTTCTCGTAACCTGCTGTGGGATAGGTGTTCAGGGTGCATTTTCAATAGCATGGTGATTGGTCGCCAACAGCATAGAGTTTGGCGGTCAATAGCATGCAGATTGGCACTTAAAGTCAATGAGTTTGTTTCGCAAGTGCTATCGACCATGATGACGTGGCCATTGACCAGCCTCATCATCCCCACAATTACACGGTATTGATTGGTCAAGATAAAAAGCGAAACCCCATTCGATAGGAGTGGGATTTCGCTTCAATGAAACATGCTTCCAGAGCGTTTGTTAACACACAAGGAAACATGTTTTTTATTGATAGTCATGCTTGTACGGTTGGCAGAGAGCCACCATTGACGAACAATTACAATTTGGCCAACTCGATAACTTTATCGACTGCAGCCCTGATACCGTCCACATTCTTGCCGCCAGCCGATGCGAAATGCGGTTGTCCGCCACCGCCTCCCTGAATGAGTTTGGCTGCCTCACGAACCATTTGACCAGCGTTCAAACCATGATCTTTCACCATATCGTCACTTAACATGACACTCAGAAGTGGCTTCTGCTGTGCTGTAGAACCGATGACGCAAAGCAAATACGACGGTATGGCCTCACGAATCTTGAACACCAAGTCCTTGGCAGCGTTGCCATCGATAGGCAATACCGCCTTGATGACGGTAACGCCATTGACGGTCTCCGCACGTCTGATGAGTTCGTCTTTGGTTCTTTGCACCGCTTGTGCTTGGAACTGTTCTATCTCCTTGCGCATGGTGTCGTGTTCGTCCATGTACTTTTCGATGACTCCTTTCAAGTCCTTGGCATTATTGAACAAGCTGCGGATGGCCTTCACCGTGTCTTCTATGGCATACATTGCTTCTTCGCACTTGCGACCAGTAATGGCTTCAAAACGACGAACACCAGCAGCTACCGAACTTTCGGATATGATTTTGAACAATCCGATACGTCCTGTACTCTTGGCATGAATACCTCCACAGAACTCACATGACGGTCCGAAGCGCACTACCCGCACCTTGTCGCCATATTTTTCACCAAACAATGCAATGGCTCCCATTTCCTTCGCCTCTTCTATCGGCGTATCACGATGTTCGTCCAAGGGGATGTCTTGACGTATAAGGTCGTTCACTAACCGTTCTACCTGTCTGATTTCCTCGTCGGTCACCTTTTGGAAATGCGAGAAATCAAAGCGCAGCGTGTCGGGCGACACATACGATCCCTTTTGCTCCACATGGTCGCCAAGCACCTGCTTGAGTGCATAATCCAGCAGGTGAGTGGCTGTATGGTTTGCCGCACAGGCGTCACGTTTGTCAGTATCCACGCAAGCCATGAAGTCAGCCTCAGGATGTTTTGGCAGTTGCTTGATGATGTGAATGCTTTGGTTGTTCTCGCGTTTGGTGTCTATCACGTCCACTGTCTCGTGTTCGCTCACTAAGACACCTTGGTCACCTACCTGTCCTCCCATTTCTCCATAGAAGGGTGTGAAGTCCAAGATAACCTCGTAAAAACTGTTTTTTTTCTGGGTTACCTTGCGATACTTCAAGATGTGGCATTCGTATTCGGTATAGTCGTAGCCCACAAACTGCTGTTCGCCTTGTCTTATTTCTACCCAGTCGCTGTTTTCCACTTGTGCTGCATTGCGGGCACGGTCTTTCTGTTTCTGCATTTCTGCATGGAACTGTTGCTCGTCAACGCTGAATCCGTGCTCTCTGCATATCAGTTCTGTGAGGTCGAGTGGAAAGCCATAGGTATCAAAAAGACGGAAGGCTTGTTCGCCATCGATTTGCGTTTTGCCAGCTTTTTTCAGCTCGTCCATGGCGTTGTTTAACAGGTTGATACCCTTTTCGAGTGTCCGCAAGAACGAATCTTCTTCTTCTTTCATCACCTTGCCAATCAACTCACGTTGGGCAACGAGTTCAGGATATGCTCCTCCCATTTCGTCTACGAGTACTGGGAGCAACTTATATACAAAGGCTTCGCGCTGCCCCAAGAACGTGTAAGCATAGCGAACGGCACGTCGGAGGATGCGGCGAATGACGTAACCTGCCTTGGCATTGCTGGGCAACTGTCCGTCAGCGATGGAGAAGGCTACGGCTCTAAGGTGGTCAGCCACTACACGCATCGCCACATCTACATCTTCCTGCTCGCCATATTTCTTGCCCGACAGGCGTTCCATCTCATGGATGAATGGTTGAAAGATGTCGGTGTCGTAGTTGGAATTCTTTCCTTGCAGCATTCTGACCAATCGTTCAAATCCCATTCCTGTATCAATAACGTTCATGGAGAGTGGCTCCAAAGAACCATCGGCTTTGCGATTGAACTGCATGAATACGATGTTCCAAATCTCGATGACCTGTGGGTGATCTTTGTTCACCAACTCCCGACCGGGTAGTTGTGCTTTCTCTTCGTCCGAACGCGAGTCTACATGTATCTCCGAACAAGGACCGCAAGGTCCTGTATCACCCATTTCCCAAAAGTTGTCATGCTTGTTGCCATTGATGATATGGTCGGCTGGCAAGTGCTTGCGCCAATACTTCTCTGCCTCGCTGTCGTGTGGAATGTTTTCTTCGGGTGAGCCTTCAAACACCGTCACATACAAGTCTTTTGGATCCAAGTGCAGCACGTCCACCAAATATTCCCACGCATAGTCAATGGCTCCTTCCTTAAAGTAGTCGCCAAAGCTCCAGTTGCCGAGCATCTCGAACATCGTGTGGTGGTAAGTGTCTCGTCCCACTTCCTCAAGGTCGTTGTGCTTTCCGCTCACGCGGAGGCATTTCTGCGAGTCGGCTCTGCGGCGTGGCTCTGGTTGTTTGTTGCCAAGGATGATATCCTTCCATTGGTTCATGCCTGCATTGGTAAACATCAGTGTGGGGTCGTCTTTGATAACCATGGGTGCCGAAGCCACGATGGTGTGTCCTTTCGACTCAAAGAATTTCTTGAACGATTCACGTATCTCGTTTGCTGTCATCATCTGTTTTTATCTTGTTTATGGTTGTTTTTATTCTTCGTAAAGTGCTTGTGTAGCACCTGAAGTAATTAGCGGCAAAATTATAAAAAAAAGGATAAAGCGCCAAAGATATCGCTTAAATTCAGTCGGTTAGGGAAGTTTGAGAACTTCGTATAGGCAGGCATTTCCTCTTCATTGTAACCCTGTGCCGTGAGCAGCCTTTACCCTCCAATCATTGGAAAGTATTTCTTGTTGATTTGAAAGACGTGGTTGAATACATGGCATGGCGAGGTGTTCTATGAAAACTTGTTTTGAAAGAATGGCTTAGAGAAATGCGTCTTTTCAAAAAAAATAAGTATATTTGCAATAGAAATCCAGCTTTTGACTTAAAAATTAACGACAATGGCACTGAATCCCAATAAGAATGTGAAGCTTTACTACTCCATTAAGGAGGTGGCCAAGCAGTTTGGTATCAATGAAAGTACATTGAGATACTGGGAAACCGAGTTCCCCCAGTTGAAGCCAAAGACTGTGAGCTCGACCAAGGTTCGGCAGTATACAGATGCCGACATCGAGGAGATTCGCGTGATTTATAACTTGGTTAGGGTGCGCGGTTTTAAGCTATCGGCGGCCAGAAAGATGCTGGGCGCCAATAGAAAAGGTGCTGAAAAGAGTTCGGAAGTGCTGGAAACGTTGCTGTCTGTGCGCGAACAGTTGCAAGAATTGCGCAAACAACTGGATATGATTGTGTGAGGGTTGAGTTTATAAGTTTTTGAGTTGATGAGTCTTTAAGTTGGTAAGTTTTCGAGTTTTTAAGTTGACAAAGGAAACCGTATGGTTTGGTTTCTCGCTCGTTAACGCCTCACCCCAAAACCCAGAATAGCTTATCAACCCGCAAATCCAAAACTTAATAATCATTACACTTATAAACTCGTAAACTCGTGAACTTGTAAACTAAAATAAATTTACATAATTTGTTGAATTTCTTGCAAGCCTTTTACCTTTTTCAAGCTGTTGATGATGTTCTTTACTTCTTGTCGATTATGAACGAGAACCTCGATTTTACCCATAAAAATATCTTCCTTGCTGGTTAGCGAAAGATTGTGCATGTTGACGTTCATCTCATCAGAAATGACATCCACGACATCGTGCAACATGCCTTGACGGTCGATGCCTCTGATCTCGATGGTGGCGTTGAAAAGACGGATGTTGCGCATATCCCACTTAGCATCTAGCAGCCGATTGCCGTAACTAGACTTCAGTTTGCTGGCCACAGGGCAGTTGCGCTTGTGTATTTCTACATGATTCTGGTTGTCAATGTAGCCCAGGATGTCGTCGCCGGGGATGGGATGGCAGCAGGAGGGGAAGAGGTAGGTGTCGATGTTGCCGTCGTTGATGACGATAGCCTTCTTCCGGTTGAGTGTATTATCGACGGTGAAAGGCTCGGCTTTCTTATCCTGTTCGTCTTTCTTGTCATGTCCGATGAAGGGTACATACTTGAGCCAATTGCTGGGTGAAGAGCTTTTCTTTTTCTTGTTCAGCTCGTCCAAGTCTTTTTCTGTCAAGATAACCGACTTATTACCGATACACAAGAACAGGCTCTCGTGTTTCTTTAAGTTATGAAATTCGCATAACTTGTCGAGTACAGATGTGGTCATTTCCATGTCATTGCGCTCCAACCAGGCGTTGAGAAAGGCTTCACCTTGCTTTTGTATCTCTCTGTTGTTGCGCCTAAGGATGGCCTGTATCTTTGCTTTAGCTTTGGCTGTGGTGGCAAAGTTGAGCCACGAGGGTTGCACATGTTGCGACTTGCTGGTTAATATCTCTACCTGATCACCGCTTTGTAGCTTATGACTCAGCGGAACCAACTTATGGTTGACCTTGGCTCCGATACAATGACTGCCCAGTAGGGTGTGTATCTGGAAAGCAAAGTCGAGCGCAGTGCAGCCAGCAGGCATGGTCTTGATCTCGCCTTTCGGGGTGAACACGAATATCTCGGAAGCGAAGAGATTCAGCTTGATGGCATCGAGAAAGTCCATAGCATCGGGCTGTGGGTCGTCCAAAATCTCTTTGATGGTGCGCAACCATTCATTCAATTCATTTTCATCCTCGGTGTATTCATCTTTGTCTTTGTATTTCCAGTGAGCTGCGAAGCCTTGTTCGGCCACCTCGTTCATGCGGTCACTGCGTATCTGAACTTCAATCCAACGGCCTTGTTTGCTCATCAAGGTGACGTGGAGAGCTTGGTATCCGTTGGCCTTTGGGTGGCTCAACCAGTCGCGAAGTCGGTCGGGATGCGACTTGTAGATGCGGCTGATGGCCACGTATATTTTGAAACATTCGTTGATTTCGTCGGCCCTTACCTTCGGTGTGAAGATGATTCGTACGGCCAAGATGTCGTAAATTTCGTCGAAGGTGACATGCTTCGTCTGCATCTTGTTCCATATAGAGTATGGACTTTTGACCCTTGCTTTCAGCTCATAGTCAATGCCCATGGCATCAAGGGTCTCCTTGATGGGCGCCGTGAACAGCTCGAAGAGGCGGTCACGTTGCTCCTTTGTGAAGGAAAGCTTGTTGGTAATGTTGGCGTATTCTTCGGGATGCTCGAACCGGAAGCTGAGGTTTTCCAGTTCGGTCTTAATCTTATTCAGGCCCAATCGGTTCGCCAATGGCGCATATATATATAAGGTTTCGCCGGCTATCTTGTACTGTTTATTGGCTGGTTGCGACTGTAGCGTGCGCATGTTGTGTAGGCGGTCGCATATTTTAATAAGGATGACGCGGATGTCATCGCTCATGGTGAGCAGCAACTTCTTGAAGTTTTCCGCCTGAGCCGACGCCCTGTCGCCGAAGATACCTCCGCTAATTTTAGTGAGTCCATCGACGATTTGTGCAATCTTGGGCCCGAAGATGTTCTCGATGTCCTCAACGGTATAGTCGGTATCTTCCACCACATCGTGTAGAAGTGCCGAGCAGATGCTGGTTGAGCCCAGTCCCATCTCCTCACAAGCAATCTGCGCTACGGCGATGGGGTGCATGATGTACGGCTCGCCCGAGAGACGTCTTACGCCTTTGTGTGCTTGACGTGCGAAGTTGAAGGCCTTGGTGATGATGTCTACCTTCTTTCTGTGACGGGAAGCCAGGTAGGTGTCCAGCAGATGTTGGAACGCATCTTGGATTGTGTTGTCTTCCAGTTCGTCTTTACTTTCTTTATCTTGAATCTCTTGATTGTCCATACTCAATTCTCCCCATGATGGTTGAGCGTTACCTCACCCTTATTTTCTTTCCTTTCCTGATGTTGTTGCCTTTTAGGCCATTGAGCCTCTTGAGCTTCTTAACGGTCGTATGGTTGCGAGCAGCGATTTCGGATAATGTATCTCCTCCTCTGACGGTAACTGACTTGCTTGACGAGCGTCTTCTTCGGCTACTGCGTGACGATTTGCGCCTGCTGCGTTTGCTTTTGCTCCTGCTGTAGCTCTTGCGTGAGCTCGATGCCGATGTTCTGCCACTCGAATAGCTGGGTATCTCTTGCGCTACTTCCACCTCTGATCGCTTGGTCAGCAGCACGTCGGCGTTGTAAGCATATACCGAATCCTCCTGATCGATGAACGAATTAATCTTATCCACGGGCAGACGAAGGGTGGATGGCTTGGTGTATCCGATGACGATGTCCTTGCGATATTGTGGGTTGAGCGACCGAACAAGCTCCTCATCCACGTTCAACACTTGTGCGATTTGTTTGAAATGAACGTCGCGGCTGACGAGGATGGTATCTGTCTTGGCTGGCAAGTCAGTTGTCATTGGGCAGATGTTGTGCTCGCAGTAGTAGTTCATGATGTAGTTGGCTGCGATGAATGCCGGTACATAGCCTCGTGTTTCGCGTGGCAAGTAAGGGTATATTTTCCAGTAGTCCTTGCTACCACCAGCACGGTGGATGGCCTGTGTGAGCTTGTCCGGACCACAGTTATAGGCTGCGATAACCAGGTTCCAGTCGCCAAAGATGCGGTAAAGGTCACTCAGGTAGTTGGCTGCGGCGTACGAAGACTTGATGGGATCGCATCGCTCGTCAAGCAAAGAGTTGATTTCCAGACCGTAATTCTTGGCGGTAGCCAACATGAATTGCCACAGTCCCGTGGCACCTACACGCGACACGGCCTTGGGATTGAGTCCCGATTCAATCACTGGAAGGTATTTCAGCTCGAGTGGCAGGCTGTACGTTTCCAAGGCCTGTTCGAAGATGGGCATGTAAAAATTGGAGGCACCGAGCATGATACCTACAGCGTTGCGCAGCTCGTTGCTGTATCGATCGATGAACTTTTGCACCACGTTATTGTATGGCATCTCCATAATTGTGGGCAAACGGCGCAGACGATCCTTGTAAACATCGGGCTCGTAAGTCTTGTTTACATTTGGTAAGTTGCAATCAGCATCGCGTTTCAGGTATGTCTTGGTGTTGTAAAGGTGAAGCAGACTGTCAATCTCAGACGTCATAGCTTCGGGTAAGTCAAATGTTTCGTTTTCACCTTTTTCATTCGTCACGGTGATTTCTGTATCGTCATCAACGACCTGCGCTTGCAGTGATGATGAGAATACAACAAGCAGGGTGACTATGGATAAATAAATTTTCTTCATGATTGGTTTCTTGTCTGTTTATTTGATTGGCTATCTTTTGTTTCAGAAGCTGAGGCTACAATGAATGCCCAGACCGCCTGATTTCAAGGGATTCCTGTTCATATTGGTGTTGACAACCGTGGGTTCAATGCGCAAACTCAAGTCGTCAGAGATGTCAAACTCTGACAAAGAGGCGTCAACGTAGGCATCGATCACCGACAAAGCGTAGACTCCGATGAGCGTGAAGAAGCTCAAGTCGCGCCAACGACGGTAGCGATCCTTGCGCTTTCTGAACAGTTCTTTATATCTATCGATGTTCGAAGCGTCGATTTGGTTGCCTAAATGCAGAAACTGTTTGTAACTCTGCGATTGCGGATCGTTGTCCATCAGGTCGATGTAAGCTTGCGAATAGTCGTGATACATCTGATTATTCCAGCGCATGGCATAGTAGCAGCCCACAAAACCACCATAGACAATGGGCAGCTTCCAGTATTTCCGGTTGTAGATTTGACCAGCTCCTGGCAGAACAACAGCCAGCCACATGGCTCGTTTGGCATCGGGTCGCCAGGTATTCCAGTCGCGTTTGATTTTCTTCGCAGCCTTTTCTGTTTCTGCAAAGACAAGGGTGTCTGATGGGTTAATAGCCTTTTCTGCGGGGATGGCCTTGGCGTTGTCTTCTCCGATGATGACGCGTGGGTCGGTGTCCTTGATGCTGTCGCCCACTTGAATCTGGGCCTGACACCATGCTGCACACAGCAGAATGGCGCACGTCAGGCTGATACGAAGGGACGATGATAGGTTGTCACGCATGGTTTTCACGAAAGTAACTTAGTCTTTCAGTTTGTCAAAGATGTTCATCAGTCGTTCCAATTCCTGTTCATTGGCGAAAGGAATGCTGATTTTGCCTTTTCCCTTGGCACTACATGTCATTTGAACTTTTGTCTTCAGAAATGTAGATAAGCGCAGTCTCAGCACGTCAAACTCCTCTGGCAAGCCGCCCTTGGCCGAGCTATGTTTCTCTGATTTCCGCAGCTCCCCGCCGTTCTTGAGCTGTTGAGCCAGTTCTTCCACCTTTCTAACCGGGTAGCCATTCTTCTGCACTTCCTTGAACAGCTTGATTTGCATCGATGGGCTTTCTACGGCAAGTAAAGCCCGAGCGTGTCCCATGTCAATCTCTTTCTTCTGCAAAGCCATTTGTACTTGAGCCGGCAGCTTCAGCAAGCGCAGGTAATTGGTGATGGCCGTGCGGCTCTTTCCCACGTGCTTAGACACTTTCTCTTGCGTCATGCCGCTCTTTTCCATGAGCTTTTCGTAAGCCAGAGCGATTTCTATGGCATTGAGGTCTTCGCGCTGAATGTTCTCAACCAATGCCATCTCCATGACCGTTTCGTCATCAATAGTCCGAATATATGCGGGTATAGCCTCTAAACCAACGATTTGTGAGGCGCGCCAACGACGCTCACCAGCTACAATTTGATATTTGTCGGCAGCTACTTGGCGGAGGGTGATGGGTTGAATGATGCCAATTTCTCGAATGCTTGATGCTAGTTCTTCCAACGCCTCTTGGTCAAATTCGCGGCGAGGCTGGTTGGGATTGGCTTCAATTTGTTCGATGGGCACCTCGTTGATGGTCGAACTGCCTTGCGTTTGTATATTATCTGTCGAAATGAGAGCGTCGAGGCCGCGCCCTAATGCCGGAGCTTTTGTGGAATGACTATATTTTTTTCGTACTGCCATGAGTCTGTTTTACTTATAGGGAAGATGGAAAATGGTGGTTTTGGTTATGAATGGAACAACAGAGAATGTGTGTTAACACCGGATGAAGAGAGCTGTAGAGTCCTGATATTCCGCTGTCTTAGTGTCTACTACTCAAGCGTTCTTGCTGATGATTTCCCTAGCCAAGTTCAGGTGATTCTTGGCCCCCGACGAGTCGGCATCGTACAGGATGACCGGCAATCCGTGGCTCGGACTTTCGCTGAGCTTCACGTTTCGCTGAATCACCGTCTTGAAGACCAACTCCTGGAAGTGCCGCTTCACCTCGTCGTAAATCTGATTAGCCAGACGCAAACGACTGTCGTACATCGTCAAGAGAAAACCTTCGATTTCCAATTTCGGGTTCAGTTTGCTCTTGATAATCTTGATGGTGTTGAGCAGTTTGCTGATACCTTCCAGGGCGAAATATTCACATTGCACGGGAATGATGACCGAGTCGGATGCCGTGAGCGCGTTCACCGTAATCAAACCCAGTGACGGACTGCAGTCAATGAGTATGTAATCGTAGTCATCGCGGATGGGATCCAAGATGTTCTTGATTACTTTTTCTCGGTTGTCCAGGTTTAACATCTCTATCTCTGCGCCCACCAGGTCGATGTGGCTCGGTATGATGTCCAGCCCGGTAATGTCTGTGGTGTAGATGGCATCACGCACGTCAGCCTTATTGATGATGCATTCGTATAGCGAACAGTCCACCTCCTTGATGTCTACGCCCAAACCACTGGAGGCGTTGGCCTGTGGATCGGCATCGACGATGAGTACCGATTTCTCGAGCGTAGCCAATGATGCGCCCAGATTGATGGTGGTGGTGGTCTTGCCTACACCACCTTTTTGATTCGCTAAAGCTATGATTTTTCCCATTTTCAGTATCCTTCTAAAGACATTAAATTGTTGCAAAGTTACATATTTTGTATGACAAAGTACCCATTTAAACTTTTTTTCGTACTTTTGCATGAGAATTAATAGGAATATCACCTGCCGAATCAAGCAAATTTACTTTCTCACTTCAGAAAGTTTTCCTTGAGCTTTTCGGCTTGATTAAAAGCGTTAAAAGACATGCAGACAGAGCGACCCTTGATTTTGATTTCAAACGATGACGGCTATCATTCACCCGGCATTCATGCCTTGGTAGACATGGTTTCCGATTTGGCAGATGTACTGGTCTGCGCACCAGAGGCAGCTCGTTCGGGCTTTTCGTGTGCTTTTTCGACTGTGGAATATTTGCGGTTAAAGCGCAGGAAGGACATCGGAACGGCTCAAGTGTGGTCGTGCAGCGGTACGCCGGTCGACTGTGTGAAGCTGGCTCTCGACCAGTTGTGCCCCGACAGAAGGCCGGCTCTCATCCTGGGCGGCATCAACCACGGTGACAATTCGTCTGTAAACAATCACTATTCGGGTACCATGGGCATCGCTATGGAAGGCTGCATGAAGTACATCCCCTCTGTGGCTTTCTCCAGTTGTTATTACGAGGAGGATGCCAACCTTGAACCGTTGCGCCCATACGTGCGGATAGTGGTGAAGAAGGTGCTGGCGGACGGATTGCCCAAGGGCATCTGCTTGAATGTCAACTTTCCTGCCCGACAAGTGTTCGAGGGCATCAAGGCGTGCCGGATGACGATGGGCAGGTGGGTCAACGAGATTGTAAAACAACATCATCCGCGCCAATACGATTATTATTGGGTGGTGGGTGAGTATCAGAACGATGAGCCTGATGCCGAGGACTCCGACCAGTGGGCACTCAATCATGGCTACGTTGCCATTACGCCCACTAAGATGGATGTCACCGCTTACGAGTTTATGGATGAGATCAGGGAATGGGAAACGCCAGTTGCCCCTTCAACTTTCAACGCTCAAGACTAATCCATGAAGGCTCTTTGAACCGCTCGCCGCTCGCTGAACACTGCATATTGACGAGCGTGCGCACCATACTATATTCCAAAATCATGAGCTTATGAAGTATTATTTGATTGTTGGCGAAGCCAGTGGAGACTTGCATGCCTCGCACTTGATGACGGCTTTGAAAAAACAGGACAATGACGCTCAGTTTCGATTCTTCGGCGGAGACCTCATGACGGCGGTTGGGGGAGAGCGGGTGAGGCATTTCAAGGAAATGGCGTACATGGGGTTTATCCCCGTGCTGCTGCATCTGCGAACCATCTTCAAGAACATGAAAATGTGCAAAGAAGACATTGTTCGGTGGCATCCCGACGTGGTGATTTTGGTCGACTATGCCGGGTTTAACCTGGATATTGCTAAGTTCTTGAAAACCAATACAAACATACCTGCTTATTATTACATAGCACCCAAGCTTTGGGCCTGGAAGGAATACCGCATCAAGAACATCAAGCGTGATGTGGCTGAGCTGTTTTCCATCTTGCCTTTCGAGGTTCCTTTTTTCGAGCAAAAGCATCATTATCCCATCCATTATGTAGGTAATCCGACGGCTGATGAGGTGCGTCAGTTCCGTGCTTCATATACCGAGAGTTTCGAGGAGTTTTGTCTTGTGAATCATCTTGACAAAAATAAGCCTATCATAGCCTTGCTGGCAGGAAGTAGAAAGCAGGAGATTAAGGACAATTTGCCTGCCATGATTCAGGCAGCCAACGCTTATCCAGACTTCCAACCCGTGCTGGCAGGGGCGCCAGCTATTGAGGATGCTTATTACGAAGAGTACCTGACCGGCACGAACGTCGCCTTGGTTAAAAACAGGACTTATCCGTTGTTGGCCCATGCTGTGGCAGCTTTGGTGACCAGTGGCACGGCAACGCTCGAAACGGCTTTGTTTGATGTGCCGCAAGTGGTGTGTTACAAGACGCCTGTCCCCCGACTCATACGCTTTGCGTTCGAGCATATCATTAAAGTAAAGTACATCTCTTTGGTTAACCTCATCGCTGATCAGGAAGTGGTGCGAGAACTGTTTGCCGACCGCTTTACCCTCGCAAACATCGTCAAAGAGCTGGGACTTATCCTGCCGGGTGGCGGAGAACGCCAGAAAATGCTCGCCGATTATGCCGAGGTGCGTCATCAGTTGGGCGATCATGTAGCACCAGAAAATGCCGCAAAAATTATGGTTTCATTGTTGAAGGGCGAACGGCAGTAACCGAGAGGTGTCCGATCTTTTTGAAGAGCTTCTTTACTCCTTGTTTATCAGTGCTTTACTAATTCTTTCCAAAGTCTATGGGTTTGCTCAGTAAAGTCATTGAGTTTGCCCGCCAAACCCAATGACTTTGGCGGGCAAACTCAATGCTATTAATATGTGAGGGTAATGGCGTGCTGTTTCACGTTTCGTCAGAGAAGAATTTCGAATCACAGATTACGCAATTCAATTCGTAACTGACCGAAGGATTGAACGAGGCGAGTGCCTCTTTTAGTACGGTCTATGCTGTGGTATGAAGGTTATGTTTCGGTTTATTGAACAATCCCCATCTTTTTCATTTCTTGCAGCAGCACATCCGCCATTCTCATGAAACCAAGATCTGTAAAATGAATGCCATCGACCGTTGCTTCGCCATCATTGCCGATGAGGTTGTCGCTGCTGATGTAATAGAGGTTGTTGTCTCCTTTTGCCTTGAGTGCCTGAAAACATTTTTTCAGTTCGATATTCTTGTCGTGGACAACTTTACTAATCTCTTGATCGTAGGTGCCATGGGGAAATATGGGGTTTTCGATGAACACGATTGGTGTATTTGGATTTTCTTTTCTGATGATGTTGACGAAAGGAATTGTCTTGTTCTTGACATTCTCCGGGCCGTTGTTCGGTGCGAAATCAAGGATGAACATCTGCGCATTTGTCTTTTTGGCGATGACTTCAGCCACATCCATGTCCAGTCTGCCGTTGCCGCTGAATCCAAGATTGATTACCTCGGTGTTGAGCCAGCGTTCTAATATGTTGGTAAAACTCATACCCGGTCGGGCCGCACAGCCTCCTTGTGTGATGCTCGTTCCATACACAACAATGGGTGCTTCTGTCCTTGGAAATGGCAGTGTGGGTTGGGCGATGGTCTTGGTAGAGTCGATGCCAATCTCAAGTGAAACAATTCCGTCATACAAGGGAAGGTAGAGCATGTATTCTCGCTCGATGGGTTTCATGTGATCGATGATGACTTGCGTGGAAACTTTCGCCGTAGGTCTGCCTGTTTTCATGAATACCCATTTGCCCTGATCCCAGGTATATAAGTCAAGTCCTTTGGTTCCCGTTGGCGACATGTGGTTCATGTAGGCATCGTTCAAGGTTTCCCATTTAGCAGCAATCGTTGTACTGTTGGTTTTGAACCTTACGGCGAGACCTGATGTGTGTTTGCCCAAATGCCAAACAGGAGGTCGGCAGGTGTTTTTTAATTCACGCGGCAAACGCTCATATCTGGTTTCGGTATCATTGGATATCTTTCCAATAACCGGAAACTGATCGGCGTTGTAGTAGGTGATTTGTGAAAACACAAGGGTAGGTGACAATAAGACGAGGATGAAAAAAATGACTTTGAAATGACGCATAAGTATGAGATTAATGTTATTGGTATGTAGTTTTTTTCATGTTAACTCATTGTGTCTTGCAAATTTAGAAAATTAAAGTATAAAGCACAAACAAACGATATGAAAAATGTTTATGCAAGCAAACAGAGGCGAAATGTGGTGCAGATGATTCTTGAGGTGAATCGCCTGTATTGGTTTTGTGTATGTGGAAACCTTACAACAAGGTGATGGAATAGAGATAAATAACGGCTGCCGGGATGGCCATCAGGGAAGAGTCGAAGCGGTCGAGCATGCCTCCGTGGCCAGGTAGGATGTTACCACTGTCTTTAATTCCTAATGTTCGTTTGAACAACGATTCGACTAAATCGCCCCAAGTACCAAATACAACCACGACCAAACCCAAGCCCAACCATTCCCAAAGGTTCAGGGTGGATAAGTTTTCACCTTGCGACTCTAAAAAATAAATGATGGTAGCTACAATCAACACCAGTACGCCGCCACCGATACTGCCTTCCCAACTCTTGGCGGGAGAGATGCGAGGAAATAGTTTGTGCTTACCAAAGAGCGAGCCTGTGCAGTAGGCTCCCGTGTCATTGGTCCATAGAAAAATGAAGATACTCAGAGGAAGTAAGTAGTAAAAATGGGTCACACCGTCTGGTGATTGTCTGAAAGCCAGCACATTGATCATCGAGAGCGGCAGCGCAATGTACAGTTGCGAAAGCGTGGTGTATGCCCAGTCGTTCACTGCATCCTTGCTTTGTGTGTACAGGTTGCTGATGAATAGGTAGACAATGGTGAGGAGATAGGGAACAAAAACCGCATTGGTTTGGATGAAGCCACTGTTGACACCTGCCACGGCAAGAAAGAAATAAACGCCGGCTACCGTTGTAATGAATCGGTTAACGGTAACGTTCTCACGGTCGTTTACCAATCCTGTAAACTCCCAAATCGTCATGCCTGTGATGAGTGTAAAGACGAATATCATGGCTACAGGGCGCAAAAAACAGGTTGTCATGATGGCAACGAACAAGATGCCGGTGATGGTTCGAGTGATGAGATTTTTAAGTTTTGGTGTCATGGATGTAAAGAAATTTAGCCTCTCCCCTTGCCCCTCCCCAAAAGGGGGGGGAGTAGTTAGCTGTATTACTTTGAACTTTGAGGTTTGAACTTTGAGATTTGAACTTTATTATTAGCTGAAGATTTAATTTGTCAACTCGTAGACTTGTCAACTCGTAAACTCGTAAACTAACAAGTCAGCTATCTACTCCCCTCCCTTTTGGGGAGGGGTAGGGGGAGAGGCTTCTGTTTTTAGCTCTCCTGTTTGCTCTCTTTCAATGCTCTCTGATGCTCTTCTTCAGCCGCTTTTACTTCTTCAGGCATGTCTTCCAGCTTGGGTTCGTTGTCCTGCATGATTTCTTGTGAGCGGCTAACCCATGGACGTTTGCCGAATATCTTTTCAACGTCTTCAGCGAAGATGACCTCGCGAGTGAGCAAAAGTTCTGCCAGCTTGGCATGGCCCTCTTTGTGTTCTGTGAGTATTTGCTTGGCTCTGTCGTACTGTTCGTTGATCATCTTCAGCACCTCGTCGTCAATAATCTTTGCCGTGGTCTCTGAGTAAGGCTTCTGGAACTGATATTCCTGGTTGTTGTAGTAGCAAATGTTGGGTAGTATATCGCTCATGCCGGCGTAGGCAATCATGCTATACGAACTCTTTGTAGCACGCTCCAAGTCGTTAATGGCACCAGTGGAAATCTGTCCTACGCACAGTTCTTCGGCAGCTCGGCCACCCAATAAGGCGCACATCTCGTCGAGCATCTGCTCCTTGGTGGTGATTTGTCGCTCTTCGGGTAGATACCATGCGGCGCCTAAGGCTCTTCCACGAGGCACAATAGAGACCTTAACGAGCGGATGAGCATGCTCGCAGAACCATGAAACGGTGGCGTGTCCAGCCTCATGAAGAGCGATGGTGCGCTTCTCACCAGCTGTCATAATCTTTGTTTTCTTTTCCAGTCCACCCACGATACGGTCAACTGCATCCAGGAAATCTTGCTTTCCAACTTGTGTCTTATTGTGTCTTGCGGCAATCAATGCGGCCTCGTTGCAGACGTTAGCGATGTCGGCACCCGAGAATCCTGGTGTTTGTCGTGACAGGAAGTCGATGTCCAAATCAGGTGCTACCTTCACTCTACGAAGATGAACCAGGAATATTTCCTTGCGTTCGGGCAGGTCGGGCAAGTCCACACTGATTTGTCTGTCAAAGCGTCCTGCGCGTAACAGGGCATTGTCGAGCATGTCGGCGCGGTTGGTGGCTGCCAGAATAATGACGCCACTGTTGGTGCCAAAGCCGTCCATTTCGGTCAGCAAGGCATTCAACGTATTCTCCCTTTCATCGTTTCCGCCCATGGCAGGATTCTTGCTGCGGGCTCTTCCTACGGCATCAATCTCATCGATGAAGATGATACAGGGTGATTTTTCCTTGGCTTGTCGGAACAAGTCGCGCACACGACTGGCACCAACACCGACGAACATCTCTACGAAATCGGAGCCACTCATGGAGAAGAAAGGCACACCAGCTTCACCTGCAACCGCCTTTGCCAGCAAGGTCTTACCCGTACCTGGAGGTCCTACGAGCAGTGCTCCCTTAGGTATTTTACCGCCCAAGTCGGTGTATTTCTGTGGATTCTTCAGGAAGTCAACAATCTCTTGCACCTCTTGTTTGGCGCCTGCTTGTCCTGCTACGTCCTTGAAGGTGATGCCTAGATCGTTGCCTTTCTCGTACATCTTGGCCTTACTCTTACCAACATTGAAAACGCCACCAGACCCACCGGCACCTCCGCCACCCATTCTTCGCATCAGGAAAATCCACATGACGATGAGAAAAATGGGGAATGAGAGGTTGAGAAGAATGTTCATCAGGTCGTTTCCTTTCTCGTTCTCGTAGCTAAAATCGGCAATTTTACCAGATGATTGTTCTGCTGTTAGGTATTTTTCCAGTTCGTCAACCGATCCAAACTCCACTTCAACGTAGGGAGAAGTGCCCGTCTGCTTAGCCGTCATGTTGAAGACATCGCGGATGTGTTCGGGCTTAACGTACATCTTCAATATATTCTGTTCCTTGTTGATGACCACATTCTTGGCGTAACCTTTTGCGATATACTGCTTGAATTTCGAATAAGTAGCTTTCTTATTGGCGCTTGCGTTGCCCAAGGAGTTACCACCTCCGGTCATGAAAAATATGGCCAGTGTAATAGCAACAATTGCGTATATCCAGTTCATGTTGAACTTAGGCATCTTGGGTTGGTTGTCGTTGTTATTGTTGTAGGAATTGTTTTTATTGTCCATAAAGATGAATTCTGTTATAATAGGGTAGGAATATCAAATGCCATGCCAATTTAATCTTGGTCCGGAATCCTCGTCAATTTGGCGTCTTCCCAAAGGTTCTCCAGGTCATAGAAAGCTCTTGTTTCCGGCAAGAAGACGTGTACCAGCACGTCAGTGAAATCAATGGCCACCCATTGGTTCGCTCCAAGGCCGATGACGTTGACCGGTTTCTCTTTCAAATCCTCACGGACTGTGTCACCAATTGATTCGGAAATCGCCTCCACTTGGGTGGGAGAGTTGCCTTGACAGATGACAAAGTAATTGGCTATTGCCCCTTCGATGTTGCTTAAGTCAGCAATGACGATGTCCTGACCTTTCTTTTCTTGTATTCCTTTTGTGATGATGTCAACTAGTTGTTTTGATTGTTTCATCCTTTCAAAAATGATGTATAAGATATGGAACTATTATTCTACAAAGTTAGTGCTAAATAACTACAAAAGGCATAAAACATGAAATAAATTTGTTTTTTTAAGAAAAAAGCACCACTTCTTATTGCGGTATCAAAAAAAAACACTACTTTTGCAGACGCAAATCGGCAACGACCGTATTTGATTTTGGGATATGGTGTAATGGTAACACAACAGATTCTGGTCCTGTCATTCTTGGTTCGAGTCCGAGTATCCCAACCACTAAAAAGTGTTTTCTTATCATAGGAAGCACTTTTTTTGATTCCCTAAGGGCAACATGATAGCTTTGTTCATCCACTAAAGGTGTTAGAAGACGGTTGTTTTTCATCTTTTTTAAGTGTATGAGTTCGCTAAACCTCAAATTTTTTCTTTAGTTTTGTAAATCATCAGACCATAAAAGGTATGAAAATAATCAATTGCCAAATACTTTGTTTGCTGTGGGCTTTCCTTTTAATGGGTTGTCATGGACGAGCACAAGTAGCTGCACAAAAAGAATTAGATATGAACGAACAAGCTGAATTATACTTGGCAGGTGGATGCTTTTGGGGTACAGAACACTTTTTGAAGCAAATTAATGGAGTTCTCAGTACCGAAGTTGGATATGCGAATGGGCATGGACAAAATCCCACTTATGAGGAGGTTTGTACAGATCAGACAGGTTTTGCAGAAGCTGTACACGTTGTTTATAATCCTCAAGAATTACCTATTTCTCTACTTTTAAAATTGTATTTTAAAACGATTGACCCTACCTCTTTAAATAGACAGGGTGGAGATGTCGGTACACAGTATCGCACCGGTATTTATTATACCAATGCACAGGATTTGCCCTTGATTCAAGCTGAGATGGCAAAGCTGAGCAAAGAATATTCGAAGAAGATACAAATAGAAGTACAGCCACTTCGGAATTTCTATGCTGCAGAAGATTATCACCAAGATTACTTGGATAAGAATCCCGGAGGATATTGCCATGTTCCACAGGCATTGATGCAGTATGCGCATGTAGCCAACAAGGAAACAACCGAATCTTCACGTTATGTGAAGAAAACGGATGCTGAACTGAAGCAGCAGTTAACACCTTTACAATACGAGGTTACCCAACATGCTGCCACCGAGCGTCCTTATGATAATGCATACAATGATGAGTTTAGACCAGGCATCTATGTTGATGTAACCACTGGCGAGCCGCTGTTTTTGAGTACCGATAAGTTTGAGTCGGGCTGTGGATGGCCTGCGTTCAGCAAGCCAATTGACCCACATTTCTTGGAAGAAAAGCAAGACTCGTCTCACAGCATGCAGCGTACTGAGGTGCGTAGTGCAAAGGGTCAAGCCCATTTGGGCCATGTTTTTAACGATGGTCCTAAAGACCGAGGCGGCTTGCGATACTGTATTAACAGTGCTTCTTTGCGCTTTGTACCCAAAGAGGAAATGAAAGCGCAAGGATACGAAAAGTATATTATTTTGCTGGAGCATTGAGAAAGGCGGGTTGTTCCGTTGGCTTCAGGGACTTTAGTCAATGGGATGATGGTCCTTCAAGCAGTGCTTTGGAAACGATAGGGTATTTTCTTTAAAACAAAAACTAAAACCAATAGATATGAGTTTACAAGATATTTTGAATCACCGACGTGCCATCCGTCATTTCGACCCTGCCAAACCACTTGACACAGCGCGTGTACGTCATTGCTTGGAGTTGGCTGCTTTGGCACCAACCAGTTCGAATATGCAACTTTGGGAGTGCTATCATGTCACTCAACCGAAGGTTCTCAAAAAGCTGACCCATGCTCTTTTAGATCAGCAGACGGCAGAAACCGCACAGCAAATGGTGGTGTTCGTCACGCGTAGGGACAAGCATCGGGCGCATGCCAAGGCTGTAAAAGCGTTCGAAATAGAGAATGTCATGCAAAACAGTCCGAAGGAGAAACAAGCCAAACGCATCAAAAAATGGCAGGTGTATTACGATTTTGTGATGCCACTGTTTTACACTCGCTTCTTTTGGTTGCTGGGATTGTTCCGTAAATTGCTGGCTCAAACCATCGGATTGTTCCGTCCTATCGTGAAACAAGTGACCGAAGGCGATACGCGCATCACGGTTCATAAGAGTTGCGCGCTTGTCGTCCAGACGTTCATGTTGGCCATGAGTGAGGAAGGGTATGACACATGTCCTGTTGAGGGATTTGACAGTTGGCTGATCAAGAAGGCTTTAGGACTTCCTTACCACACGGAAATCAACATGGTTATCACGTGTGGCGTGCGCCTTCCTGACGGTGTTCGATCCGAACGATACCGCCTTCCTTTCGAGCAAGTGTACCATCAAGTGTGATAGTTCACGAGTTGACAAGTTGACAAGTTTACGAGTTGATGGCTGGTAAGTTGATGAATTGCTAATTTACCAGCTGTCTGCGTAGGCTTAAACATCGTGTGTTGCGAGTGACAATACAGAATAAATCCCAGAAGGCATCAAGCCAACTGGGATTTATTTAATTAATGTAAATCGCTATTTTAGCGTTATTCAGCATTCTTATTTTCAGCATCGATGGCCTTGATTTTCTCACGAATCATCTTACAGTCATCCTTTAGTTTCTCCACTTTCCGATTCATTTCGTCCAGCAGGTTGTTGCCTTTTTTACTCGATGCGTTCAGGAAGCCGAGGTTGTTTTCATAAGTCGTTATCTCCGACTTCAGCTGTTCGTAGCGGTGCATCAGTCTGCCACGCTCGTTGTCCAGCACATCTTCGCCCATCTTGGCCATGTTCTTCAAGTTGTTTTTGAAGTTGTCAAGGTGTCGGCGGGCAAACGAAATGTGCAAGTCCTTATACAACTTGTCCAAGATGTCGTGGTATTCCTGATAAACGTTATCTTTCTCTTTGTACGGAACATGGCCTATCTTACCGTACTCGTCCACCAATTCCTGCACCTTTTCTTTGGTGTTTTCGTCAGGTTTTTCAACCAACTCTTTTAGCTGGGCGATGATGGCTCGTTTCTTTTCCAGGTTCTCGTACTCGTTATTTTTCGTGCTTGCATTGGCTTTGTTGCGCACCTCAAAGAAGGTGTTGCAAGCCGTAATAAAGTCGTTCCACAGGCGGTCACCTTGTTTCCTAGGCACCATACCAATGGTTTTCCATTCTTTCTGCAAGGCAATGAGTTTGTCGCTCGTCGACTTCCAATCCGTGCTGTCGGCCAAAGCCTGTGCTTTCTCCACAAGTTCTTTCTTCTTTTCGGCGTTCTCAGCGAAGCGTTGTTTCATCTGCTTGAAGAACTCTGCCTTGTTTTGGAAGAACTGATCGCAGGCTGAGCGGAAACGTTCGAATATTTTGACGTTCATTTTTTGCGGGGCAAACCCTATCGTCTTCCATTCTGCCTGAATGGCGATAATCTCCTTTGTATGTTTTTCCCATTCGCCAGCCGTCTTGTATTCCTGTGCAACGATGTCCTCCACCTTCTCGCAAAGTGCTGTCTTTTTCGTCAGGTTTTCTTCTTCCTCCTGGCGCAATGTTTCGAAATGTTGCTGGTGACGCTTGTTGATGACGGTAGACGCAGCCTTAAAACGTGTCCAAATCTCTTCGCGTAGTTCTTTGGCCACCGGGCCAATCTCACGATATTGCTGATGCAATTCCTGCAATTGGTGGAAGGCACTAATCACGTCTTCTTCGTTGGCTAGGTTCTCAGCCGTTTCACATAGTTTCGTCTTCAGCTCCAGGTTTTTCTTGAAATCATATTCGCGGGCTTCCCGATTGAGGTTCAGCAAGTCGTAAAATTGCTCAACGTACAGCTGGTAGTTGCGCCACAGTTCGCTTGCGTTCTGTGCGGGTACGGCCTTAATCTCTTTCCATTGCTGCTGTAGTGACTTGAACTCTTGGAACGATTTGTTGGCTTCGTCGGGCGATGTGGCCATCGCCTTGATTTTGTCAATAATCTCAAGTTTCTTTTTCAGATTCTCTTCTTTCTCTGCCTCTTGCTGTTGAAAAATCTTAGCCCGCTTCTCTTTGATGATGGCCATCTCAGCCTTGAGGCTTTCCTCCAGCTTGTCTGGCACTACCTGATAATGCTCCGGATCGCCACCATTGTCAAGGTATTCCTTCTGCTGTGCCTCTCGTTCGGCCAGATGCAGCTTGTAGAAAGTGGTCTTGAGTAGGTCAAGTTCGCCCTTCTGTGGGTATTCATCGCTGTTGGCAATCTCCTTCAGTCTGTCCAGAACCTCTTGCTTCGTTGCGTAAATCTTCGGAGCTTCTTCCTCTTTTGGCGTTCCTTCTTCCTGTTTTGTCGCCTCAGGTTGCTCTGTTTGCTCTTCGGTAGGTTCGCTCGCAGGCTCTTGTTCGGCCTTGTCCTCTTTCGGCTCAGCCTCTTCCACGGTCGTTTGTTGTGGTTCTACATTCGTTTCCTTTTCTTCTTCGGATGTTTCACTGTTTGCTGGTTCAACCGTGTTTTCGGTGCCTACAACTTGTTTCTCGCTTTCTAAATTACCCTGCTTCGGGGTGTTTTCTTGGGAGTCCATCAGTTCACTGTTTTAAGTTGATGATTTGGTTTTCCGGTGCTTTGACACATCCAGGATGTGTCACTTGTTTGCCTTCACTTCGTCTATGTAGATGATTGTCATGCCGATAGTAAGGGCATTAGATGTTGCAAACTTATATAAAAATATGCTAATTTCCTAAACAATAGTGATTTTTTTATTGTTTTGTCTGTTTTAGAGTCTGTCCATGCTCGATCTACAGCAGTCGTTTGCGGCGCATGATGGCCCATGAAACCACGGCCACGAGGATGGAAATGCCAAAGGCTACGATAAAACCGTACTTGTAGGTTTCCATGCCGTTGATGACGTTCATGCCATAGAGCGATGCCACCAGGGTAGTTGACATCATCAGAATGGAAACCGAAGTAAGGGTTTTCATCACCGTGTTCACGTTGTTGTTGATAATGCTCGAGTACGTGTCCATGGTCGATTCGAGGATGTTGGCGTAGATGCTGGTAGTCTCTCGCGCCTGCGTCATCTCGATGTTGACGTCTTCTATCAGGTCTGCATCCAGCTCGTCTACCTGCAACTTGAACTTCAGCTTGGCCAACAAGTTTTCGTTGCCACGGATGGAGGTGATGAAATAGGTGAGCGAGTCTTGCAGTCGGCTCAGTCCGATGAGACTTTCGTTGTTCACCTCGTGATCCAGGTTGTGCTTGGCTTTCTCGATGAGTGTGTTAATCTGCTTCAGCCGTTTCAGGTACCATACGGCGCTGGAGAGGAACAAACGGAAAGTCAAGTCAACATAGTCGGTGAAGCCCGAGCCTCGCTTTTGCTGATAGCTCACAAAGTCTATCATCATGTTGGTTTCATAATAGCACACCGTGATGGTCACGTCGCGCTTGTGGATGATTCCCAAAGGAACCGTTGTGTAGGGAGTGCGAGAGCGTATCTCTTTGACGTAGGGGATACGCAGGATGATGAGCATCCAGCCATCGTCATATTCGTAGCGGGCACGCTCGTCGGTATCGCTGACGTCTTGCAAGAAATAATCGGGTATTTGGAAGCGTTCTTCCAGCTCTTGTTGGTCTTCCTCTGTTGGACAGGTCACCTGAATCCAGCAATTAGGCTGCCATTCCTCGATGGGCCTAAGTATTTCGTTGATGTTCCAGTAAGTTCTCATTTTCGCTAATCTCCATGGTTCATGGGGTCGAAGATTAGCCTCCTGGAGACTACTCTTCTACCTTTCGTTACATTTTTCCGAATGATAGTCGTCCATAAATTTTTGTTAAAAATAACCTTTTATCCGCTCTTCAGGTTTCCAAACCCTTGTTGATGGCGATGGAATCTGCCGACGGACAATGAAGTGTTTGCAAAGATAAACAAAAAAAATGATAAAAGCTGTTGCGTGACATAAAATTATTTATCAACAGCACGGCACTTTATTTTAACGGTATGTTGTTGAATATCAAACTTAGAGTTAGAATCGTTGTTGAAACAAAAGAAATGGTTCGTTTTTTCAGCAAAAAATCTTACTTAAATAAAGGAGCCGTGTTCCAACGCTCTTCCGCTATTTGCGTACCATGAGGAATCGTACTACTACGCATCGCAGATGAGGCCTTCACACTGCTGCATCATCCATCTTTTTTCTTGACAAACACCTCGCTGTGCTTGCGATATTTATCAATAAACTGGCAATTAGTCGCAAATACGCTTAAAATGAGCGTATTTTATAATTTGTTGTTTTACAGTGTGTTAGATGTGTTGCGGTGATTTTTGCGCCTCATGTATGTCCGTTTCGTTCGTAAAAGCATAGCTTTTGTACCGCAATAAGCATGCTTTTAAAGCTCAATGTCATGCATCTTGTCATTCAAAATCGTGTTTCTTGTAGCCTTATCTTGGTGCTTTTGGGGTATAATTGTGAGTTTTTCAGTCAAGAATTAACGTTTATGCTCCCTGTAAGCCTATTCATTTTTTTTAGAAGCCCCATTCATTATGGCTAGTTTTATTGTCATCTTTTTGGACAAAAACGTCACCCCGTCTTTTCTTGAATGGCTGATGATTCTTCCATCATCTTTACGCCTAATCCAAAAAGAGACGGGGGTGTTGCATACGGACTTCTTGTTATTTTACCACGACTTTGCGCGTGGTGCCATCCGATAAGTTCAGGAGATACAGGCCGCGGGGCAGACCGTTGAGCTGCTTTGTGGGCATTCGCTGCCCCCGCATGTTATAAATGGAGACGATTGTTGCGGCGCGGTTGCCGTTGAAGGCTGACTCTATTCCAGCCGTGTTGAAATGTGGGTCGGGTAAATAGTTGAAGCTGATGAGACCGCTGTTGTCTTTTTTGATGTTCAACACCTTATTATATAGTACATAATTGTTGTCCCAGTTGGCGTTGTAAAGCATCAGCGCAGGAGTGCTGTTTGCCGTCAAACTGTCGCGTTCCCCCAGGGGATAGGTGTCACGGTCAGCGTTGCCGTAGCTGGCATCGGCCGGAACGATGGTCAGTCGTTGGTGCGTGTTGTATTGTTTCTGTTCGGTATTGTTCACTATGTTGTATGCCCACAGTTTAGCATCATAGTCAACATGAAGCACCAGCAGCCCGTTTTTGGGTAGATAGGAGTCCCATTTACTACGTCCTTTGTTCTCTAACAAATAGTATTCATCATGGTTCCGTGGATTGTAAATGGCGTATGCCTCACCCCCTTCCAGCAGAGGTTTCATGCCGGTAACATTCTGGGGTTCATTCCCTAAGACGGTATAATCCAACCAGCCAGCGAAGTTTTTCTCATAACTGGTATAGGCGGGTGGTACCCATCCGATACCTAAAGGGCCGTTGTAGCTGCCACTGGCCATGATGTCCCAGTCGCCCGTGCCATAGTTTTTAGATGCTCCGGTGTCGTAAAAGTCGGGTAATCCCAGACAATGGGAAAACTCGTGACAGATGACACCGATGCCCATGAGGGTGTTGCGCACGCGCCCTATGCCCGTTCCGGTGTAATATTCGTACAGCTCGTTGCTGCATGCGTAGGTGTTGATTCTTACCCCATCCAGCACCAGGTTCTTGTTTTTGATGTTAAATTCGTGTGGCCAGATGGTTTCTGGCTTCGCTGATGTGGCCTGTCCATAGCCGGCATAGATCACGACTATTTGGTCTACAACACCGTCATTATCCCAGTCGTAATCCCGAAAGTCAACTTTATCGTTGACCGCTTGGCAGGCTTCGACAATCATTTCCGAAACCCTCACGTCTTTTTGACCGTCTTTATCTCCGCCATAATAGGCGAGGGGATGCTTGAGTTGCAGAGGCCCCATGACATCAAAAGTAAGGTCGAACCGTCCGTTGCTTTGGTCATAAAAATAATCATGGACGCTGCCAACGCCTCCATAGTCTTTGTATCCCGACTTGTTAACGATTTCGTCAAACTCTTTCTGAGGGTCATCGTCCCTGAAGGTCTTGTCGCTGAAATTCACCAAGATGATGAGTCCTTTTTTCTTTCCTGTGTACTGACCTTTGCGTAAAGCCGGAAGTTTGTTTAACTGGTACAGTCGGGTAGGAGCCTTCTCGCGCAGTGGTTCTATCTCTTCCACGGTGCGGATGTTCTTTTTCTCAAAGGCTGTCCTCAGGGAAGCTTCGTGTGCCAGGATGTTGGAGGAAACTAATTTGTCCTTCTCAATCTTCGCATAGAAGAAGTTGTTGTCACGCTGGACCAGTGGAACCTGGTCGTCTGTCAGGAAATAATGCAGATGCTCATCGCCCACCATGAGTACGCGGATGGTCGAACCATCACCTTGGGTGTAGGTTCTCCACATTTTTTTTGCAGGGATGGCATGGGCTATTGTCGTTGCAATCAGCAAGCATGAAAGTAGGATGGATCTCATCTTTTTGGTCTTTTGCGTGCAAAATTACATGTTTTTTTCCGAACTTCAAGCCATTTGTAGTGCAAAACCAACTCCGAAGATGACTTCCCACCGACTTGCGTTGCCGTCAGAGAGGTCGTGTTGTGTTTGGCAAATCCTCCATTCGTAAATGATACAACTTACGATATTCCATCATGATGGAAGAGGTTATATTTAAGTGAAGACAAAGAAACACCATGAGAGCTGAATTTCGAGTGATGAATTCAGCCGTCATGGTGGAATGCAATAAATCTTTTAGTGGGTACCCATCATCAATCAAAAAGTCAAGGTAGTAAAACGACAGGTATATGACTGTTGAAGCGATGAGTTGCTAACTTTAAAACTATTTGCCCTACACAGTCAGCGTGTGCGCAATGAATAGATGAACCTTATAAGTCAGGTACTCCGATTTTCTCCTTATTCTATAGTGAGTTGACGATATTTGTCATACTTCACCTGATAGCCTAACGACAGTTTTTTAACTTCACCTGGTGCAAGTTTCAGCTTCCAGACTACCTGTCCGTTCAGCTTGTCGAGTTGTCCGCCACTTAGTTCCTGAGGTGTGACGGTGATGCTTGAATTTCTTGAGACGGGCAGTTGGTCGTAAATGCTGATGACCACTTGTTCGGCTCGGGCATTGCGTATGCTGATTTCCCAGTTCATGGTTTGCACTTTGCTGCTACCCAGAAGTCTGCGGGAGGTGTTGTTCTTGATGAGTTTCCGCTCGATGTGGATGCCGTTGTCGCGCCCCATGGCGAGGTGGAGGGTATCGCTTTGCTGGTCGGGATTGAGGATGGTTTTTCCTACATAGCTGTTGTCGAAGAATACGGTGGTTTCTCCCTGAATAAGGTTCAGCTCGTTCCAGCCGGTGACATCAGCCACGAGGAAAGCGCTCTTGTCAATCTTGGGAACGCCCTTATAAGCATAGGTGGTGGGTAATTGGTATTTGCCTATCTGGCAACTCACGGGCTTGTTGTCGGAGAGAATGGTCAGCGGATGCCCTATCTCGAACTCGTATCCAAACTTGACGGCAGTGGAACTAACATCCATGCTGTTTTCATCAGCGATGCTTTCGGCCTTCACCTCCCTGTCGGCCTTTATCACTGGAGCTGTAAATTTCGCGTTCGATCTCGTGCTTTTGCTTCCAAATCCCTTGACCACCACTTCTTCCAATGCCAGTTTGCTATTCTCCATGCGGAAGTCGAGGCGGTTTCCTGTGGCTTGCTTCACTTGTGTTACCATACCAATATAGCTCGCTTCCACGTTGCGATTGCCATTGGGCAGCGTGAGTGTGTAGTGTCCGTCAATGTCGCTTACGGTGCCGATGGTGGTGCCTTTCACTTGGATGGTGGCGCCGATGACGGGATTGTCTTCCTCGTCGATGATAGTGCCAGAGATGCGGTTGTTATCTAAACCAAAGTCGTAGGTGGGTGCGGCGAGGTCATAGTCGAGCCAATAAGTCTTGAGCTCAGGCGACACATTGCTGCGATTTGGATTGGCCGACGACAGTGTGACGGGCACGTTGCGCCAGTCTTCATTGGTTTGTTGTGTGATGTTGGCTTTGTAGGTGAGTTGCAGGGGAGTAGCAGTGCTGGCGGAACGGAGTTCGTAGGTGGGATACCATGATGCCCCATTGACGTAGTAGACAAAGGTGAAGTTGGCGTTAGAAGCTCGCGGAGCATCAACCTTGACATCGATTACGGTGAGCCGTTTGGTATTGAGTCCGGCGATGGAGTCTATAACTTCTTGTTGTTTTTCCACATTGTGGTTGGCCTGCTGCTCTTCTTCGTTGAGATCGATGAGCCGCTTGTTGATGGCCATGGTTTCGTCATAATAATATTGGTTGAGCTGCTTGATGGCTTCGAGGGGTGTCGCAACGGTGCGTGCAGCTGTGGAACTGTTGGTTTTCACCATCTCCAGTTGCGACTTCATGACCGTTCGCTTGGCTTTTACCTCAGCCTGGCGGTTGCGTGCTTTCTTTAGTGCAGCTTCGGCAGCACGCAGCTGGCTGGAAAGCATGGCACTGTCGGGACGAATGAATCGCTGACTGACGCCAAGTATTGTCACATTGCTTTCAGCCTTGACCTGTATGCTGTTGACGTCTATGTAGGGTGACAGTCCCGTGAAACTGCGCGTTTGTTCGCCTGCTTGCAGGGCCACTTGTTTGTGACGGTATACCTGTGCGCCTTTTGAAAAGATGGTTACCTTGTCGAGATTGGGTATCATCCGGCCTTGTGCCGATGCGTCTATGGACAAGACAGTAAGGAACAATAAGAGAATAAAAGTCTTGGTTTTCATCGCTTTCCGTTTAATGTTGTTACTTCACAAAAGTAGAGAAAAAAACAAATTGAGGCAAAACTACAGAGAAAAATTTTTATGTTTGGGACGCAAAAAGCCACGACTGGTGGAAAAACTTGGCATTCGTGTGTTGTCTTAGACGCATTCTTCAAAAGGAGATAGCTGCGGTCATAGATAACGAAAAATATGTCGTAAGTAGTGAACTTTTGTAAGATTTATTTGATAGTTTCAACTTTTTTTTGTAACTTTGAGGATGATTAAGAGCAACTAAACGTATGAACAATTTATTGAAAGGTATTATTGTCGTGATGTTAAGTACGCTATTTGCAAGCTGTTCCAGTCATCAAGGAATAGAGTCTGTAACAGCAGACGAGTTTGAAAACGCCCTCTATGACGGCCATGTTCAATTGCTGGATGTGCGCTCGGCCGATGAGTATGCGCAGGGACACATCGCCAATGCCGAAAATGTAGACGTGCAGCAGCCTGACTTTATTGACAAGGCGCAGGCAAAGTTGGATCACACTAATCCGGTGTATGTTTATTGTCGTTCGGGCAAACGCAGTATGTTGGCCGCTCAGAAACTTGTCAAGGCTGGCTTTAAGGTGGTCAATCTCCGTGACGGAATCGTGGGTTGGGAAAACGCAGGCAAACCTGTTCTTCCCTAAAGGGTTGACAGCCGCATGGGATGAATGTTGTTCTGGCTACAGAGTTTCATTCATCTTGCAAGATGGCCTTAACCTGGTTCTTCTTTAACCGTCTGGCCATGTAACTGATAATCGCATGGAACGGAACTGAAAGAAATTTGTGTTAATTTAAAAAATAAAGATTATGTTTGGACTTATTGGATCAATTATTATTGGATGTTTGGCTGGTTTTATAGCTGGTAAGATTATGCGTGGTGGTGGTTTCGGCTTCTGGTGGAACCTCATCCTGGGTATCATTGGTGGTGTTGTAGGTGGATGGACATTGAGTTTGTTCAACATCTCTTGGGGTGGAACCATTGGCTCTTTAGGAACAGCCGTAGTGGGTGCCGTCTTATTACTTTGGATTGCATCACTATTTAGAAAGTCATAATAAATGCTGTTAACAACAACTCCTACTGTTGAAGGGCGAAACATCCTGGAGTACAAAGGCGTCGTAACGGGCGAAACCATTATTGGCGCCAATGTATTGAAGGATTTCTTTGCCGGTATACGCGACGTCATTGGCGGCCGTAGCAATGCTTATGAGAAGGTACTTCGTGAAGCGAAGGACACTTCCTTGCATGAGATGCAAGAACGAGCAGAGGCTTTGGGTGCGAATGCTGTCGTGGGTATTGACATCGATTATGAAACCATTGGACAGTCGGGGAGTATGCTAATGGTGGCAGTAAGCGGAACAGCGGTGCTCATTTAGCGCCGCTTTTCCCGCTGTTCTTGCCTCTCTTGCTCGCGTAATGTTTCGTGGTAGGCCTTTTCTATGGGGTCTTCTGCGCCATCTATCTTGCGGAATGCCTCCTTCAACTGCCTGAGGTGTTTCATGTCTCTCTTCTTCCTAAAGTCGAGCATCTTGGCTAAATCGAACTCAAAGAAGCCATGGGATGCGTCATGGTCTGGTGGCATGTAGGGACGATTGGCCTTCAGACTGTCAATATTTTGCATGTGCTTGCCCCAGATAATCACTTCACCAAGGCTGTATTCTGCTGGGAAGAGGAAGACCGTGTCTTTCCTAATTTCTTCTGCAGAGAGTGTTTCTTTCAGATAGTTGCGTTTGTAGAACGTGGCACTCTTTGTGTTGTAAGGTAAGGATACCAGTCCTCTGTAGGTGGTTTTTCCAACAAATTTTCCGTTTGCATGCACCTCAACGTCGCGGATAGGGATGCGGGTAATGGCGTCACACACCAGACATTGCTGTGCCTGGAGCTTTATTCCGCTAAGCAATAGTACGGTGGCTAAAACAAAGATTCGCCGCAGAATGATGGTATGTGATAAGTAAATGTTGGTGATCATCTTACATTTTGTTGGTGGTCATTATATATTTTACCAGTAGTCACCCAACATTTTGTTGGTGGTCATCTTACATCTTACCTTTCTTGACCATTGATTGAAGCTGGGTTTAAGCGTGTTTGGCTGCATCTAGAAGCTGTTCCCAGACCGCACAAAACTCGGTCATTTGATGGAAAAGTAGGTCGGCACCTTCTTTTCTAAGGGTGCTGTCGGGTAGGGGGCCACTGTTAATGGCTACCGTAAAGATTTGAGCTGCCACGCCTGCTCGTATGCCCATAGGCGCATTCTCCACCACGATTCCTTCCCAAGGTTGATGGCTTCCCGTTAGTTGTAAGCCCTTCAAATATGGGTCGGGCGCAGGTTTTCCGTGTTTGATGTTATAGGCTGTGACAATATTCTCTTCAGATACGAATTGGTGGAAATCGTTTACAAGTCGTTTAATCAGCTGTTTTTGAGCACTACCTGTAACAATGCCAATACTCATTCCGCTCTTCTTTATCTTGCTCATGAGGTCGAGTACCCCGTCGAAGATGGGCGCTTCGGGCATTTGATGGAACAGTCTGCCTTTCTCATCGTACATCTTTTGCGCCTCTTCTTCTGAAATATCACGACCTTGTTGTTGCTTAACCATCATTCTGATGGTGTCTACACCCTTCATTCCTTCAGTGGCATACACATCCGCTTCGGTCATGTCAAGACCGAAACTCTTCATCGATTCTTTCCACGCAACGGCATGATGCGGCATTGAATTGTACAACACGCCGTCCATATCAAAAAGCACAACTTTGGGTTGAAACGCCGCAAAGTCATGCTTTCTCAAATAATCATGTATTTCGTTTTCAAACATTCAATCTTATTTTTCGTTGGCTAAACGCTCTTGTATGGCCTTGCTTTCAGCTTCATAACCAGGCTTATTGAGCAAGGCGAACATGTTCTTCTTGTACGCTTCCACACCAGGTTGGTTGAAAGGATTCACGCCTAAGAGGTTTCCGCTGATGCCACAGGCTATCTCGAAGAAGTAAAGCAGCTGTCCGATGTAATACTCATTCAGTTCTGGAAGGCTGATTCGGATGTTGGGAACGCCACCGTCAACGTGCGCCAGTCGTGTACCCAGCTCGGCCATCTTGTTCACTTCGTCCACTCGTTTGCCTGCCAAGAAGTTCAAACCGTCAAGATTTTCCTCATCTTCGGGGAACAACATCTTCTTGTTGGGCTGCTCAACACTAATCACTGTTTCGAAGATTGAACGCTCGCCCTCTTGTATCCACTGACCCATGGAGTGCAAATCGGTGGTGAAATCGCATGCGGCAGGATAAATACCCAGATGGTCTTTTCCCTCACTCTCACCGTAAAGTTGTTTCCACCATTCACCGATGAAGTGCAGTTTAGGTTGGAAGTTGACGATAATCTCAATCTTCTTGCCCATCTCACGATACAGTGCATGACGCACAACAGCGTACTGTGCGGCAATATTCTCCTGCAAAGCTACGTCTTTCCCCGTTGCCTTTTCCATGTCGGCAGCGCCCTGTACCAAGGCTTTGATGTCGAAACCAGCGCAGGCAATGGGCAGTAATCCAACGGGGGTGAGTACGGAGAAGCGACCGCCTACATTGTCAGGAATGATAAAACTCTTGTATCCTTCTTTGTCAGCGCATGTGCGTGCGGCACCTTTTTTTGCGTCTGTGATGGCCACAATCACGTCTTTAGCCTCTTCTTTGCCACGTTGTGCCTCGCATTGTTTCTTCAACAAGCGGAAAGTAAGAGCCGTTTCAGTGGTGGTACCCGATTTAGATATGTTGATGACACCAAACTTCTTATCCTTCAAGTAGTCGGTGAGTTCTGCCAAATAGTCCTCGCCAATGTTGTTTCCTGCAAAGAGAATGGTAGGATTCTTCTTGTCGTTTACCAGCCAAGCGAATGAGTTTCCCAAGGCCTCTATCACGGCACGGGCACCCAAGTAGCTTCCGCCAATACCGGCAACCACCACCACTTCGCACTTTTCGCGTAAGGTGTTGGCGCACGCTTGCACTTCGTCAAGAAACGCAGGTGTGATGGATGAAGGCAAATGTAACCATCCTAAGAAATCGTTTCCCGGACAAGTGCCGTTTTCAAGCGCTTCTTGTACGGCTTTTACCTTTCCTTCATAGGCGTCTATTGTGCCAGGTTTCAAGAACTGAGTGGCTTTTGTGATGTCTAAACTAATACTTTTCATCTTCAAGTTATCTAAATGAATCTGTTAATAATTTGATTTCTATTTGCGGACTGATGTGTTCGTACAAGATGTTGTACACTGCATCTAAAATCGGCATGTTCACGTGCATGTGGCGATTGATCTCTTTCATGCACTTGGTTCCGAAATATCCTTCTGCAATCATCTCCATTTCAATCTGCGCGCTTTTCACCGAATATCCCTTGCCAATCATGGTGCCAAAGGTGCGGTTGCGCGAGAAATTGGAGTATGATGTCACCAACAAATCGCCCAAATAAACCGAATCGTACGCACTGCGTTCAATGGGATGGACGGCTGTGAGGAACCGAGACATCTCCTGAACCGCATTCGCGATGAGCACGGCTTGGAAGTTGTCACCGTATTTCAGTCCGCTGCAAATGCCCGAAGCGATGGCGTAAACGTTCTTCAGAACCGACGAATATTCGATGCCAATTACGTCCGAAGAGGTTTTGGTCTTGATGACATCGCTGGCAATGAACTCGGCGAACGACTCCGCTTTCTGTATGTCAGCGCAGCCGATGGTGAGGTAAGACAAGCGATCCATGGCCACTTCCTCTGCGTGCGACGGTCCTCCAATCACGGCCAAGTTTTCGTATGGCACGTCAAACACTTGGTGGAAATACTCTGAACACACTAAGTTTTCGTCTGGAACGATGCCCTTGATGGCCGTGATGATGAACTTGTCGCGCAGACGAGTCTTGAGTTTCCGCAGATGACTCTTGAAGTAGGGTGACGGTGTCACGAAGACCAGCGTGTCGTAAGCACCGGTGATGGTGTTGATGTCTGATGAGAAAAAAATCTCATCGGTGTTGAAATGCACGCTTGTCAGATAGGCGGGATTGTGTCCCAGGCGCTTAAAATCCTCGATGCGGTCGTCTCTTCGCATGTACCATCCAATGTGATGAGCATGGCTCACCACAATCTTGGCTATGGCTGTGGCCCAACTTCCGCCTCCGATTATCGCTATCTTGCCGCAGTTATAATTCATAATTCTTCATTCATAATTCATCCTGATTGCTCACAAGTCATGATTCTTCTTTTCTCAATCCAATTGATAGCTAGCGAGAAGCGTGTGAATCATGAATTGTGCATGATGAATTATTTCTGGCTGTTGTCAATCCATAGTTGGAATTGTTCAACCTTTGGATTGTCGTAGCCCAATTTATATTTCTTGTTTACCCCGCAAACATTCATTTGCAAGGCCTGTGCCTTTACCTGCGCGATGTCCGAAATCAGGTTGTATCCTGCCTTTCTGAACACAGGAACCCATTGCTCCGGAACGCCAATGGCTGCCCATTCTTCCACCGTACTCTGCGGTATTTTCTTCTCAGGTTTCATTTGTGGGAAGAACAGCACTTCCTGTATGAACGTCTTTCCGGTCATCAACATCACCAAACGGTCGATGCCAATGCCGATACCCGATGTGGGAGGCATGCCATATTGCAGTGCGCGCAGGAAGTCTTGGTCGATAATCATGGCCTCGTCGTCACCCTTGTCAGCCAATTTCATTTGCTCCTTGAAACGCTCTTCTTGGTCGATTGGGTCATTCAATTCAGAGTAAGCGTTCGCCAATTCCTTGCCGTTCACCATCAGTTCAAAGCGTTCGGTCAGTCCAGGTTTGCTTCGGTGCATCTTGGTAAGCGGTGACATTTCCACTGGGTAATCCGTGATGAACGTGGGTTGAATGAACGTTCCTTCGCAAAACTCGCCAAATATTTCGTCAATCAACTTGCCTTTACCCATGCTCTCATCCACCTCCATGTCGAGCTTTTTGCAGATTTCTCTTATCTCGTCTTCAGTCTTTTCGTTGAGGTCATAGCCCGTCTTTTCTTTGATGGCATCCAGAATGGGCAAGCGTCGGTAAGGAGCTTTGAAGCTGATTATCTGTCCGTCAATCTCCCGTTCGTCACTACCGTTGACAGCTATGCAAATGGTTTCCAGCAGTTTTTCGGTAAACGACATCATCCAGTTGTAGTCTTTGTACTGCACATACAATTCCATGCAAGTGAATTCAGGATTGTGATTGCGATCCATTCCCTCGTTACGGAAGTTCTTGCCGATTTCATACACGCCTTCAAAACCGCCCACTATCAGTCGTTTTAAGTACAGTTCGGTGGCGATGCGCATGTACATGTCGGTGTTCAGCGCATTGAAGTGTGTGACGAATGGACGCGCACTGGCACCACCGGCAATGGCTTGCAGGGTAGGAGTCTCCACCTCTGTGTAGCCAGCCTCGTCCAGTACCTTGCGCATAGTGCGTAACACCGTAGCACGTTGCAAAAACGTATCTTTCACGCCATCGTTGACAATCAGGTCGACATAGCGTTGGCGATAGCGCAATTCGGGGTCGTCAAACTTGTCGTAGGCCACTCCATCTTTGTATTTCACGATAGGCAGGGGTTTTAAGGCCTTGCTCAACAGAGTTAAACTTTGTGCGTGTACCGATATTTCACCAGTTTGAGTTTTGAACACAAAACCCTTGATGCCAATGACATCGCCAATGTCCAACAGACGTTTGAACACCACGTTGTACAAATCTTTGTTCTCATCCGGGCAGATGTCATCGCGCGTAACGTACACTTGTATTCGGCCTTTGGAATCTTGCAATTCTACAAAACTGGCCTTGCCCATCACGCGTCGCGTCATCATGCGGCCTGCTATCACCACTTCTCGCTTTTCCTCACCGTCTTGATAGTCAGCCTTTATCTCTGTGCTGAACACGTTGGTAGGAAACTCTGCGGCAGGATAAGGGTCGATGCCCATATTTCGTAACTCTTGGAGACTTTGTCTGCGACCAATCTCCTGTTCACTCAATTCTAAGATATTCATATATGATAAAATAGCTATTTTTTCCCGATTATGATGGATAGAGCCCGCCAAAAGCATTCAAGACAGTTTGCTTTGTTAAGGCGCAGCCTATTTTATGCAAAAATAGTGCAAGCCGAAGACAAAGAAAGCTTGTTTACTTTGTTAAGGCGCAGCCTATTTTATGCAAAAGTACGAAATAAATCTGAATGTGCCTACCTTTTCATATTTTTTATAATTGCGTGACAAGCTGACTGCTATTTTGTGTCGCTGCACACACTTTGCTGTCATTGTTTTCAACAACGAATTTAAGGAATCAATAAATCAAAGGAGCAGTGTTCCAGGTGAAGGTTCGTGCCATTACACACCAAAAAATGTTGGATATTTTCATCATTTTAAGCCCTAAAAACGGCACTTCAAAAGTGATGAAATAGAAAAAATCGATAGGCAGGAAGGAAGCAAACATACGATTGATCTGCCATCAATATCCTGTTTTTTCTTCAAAGCAATGATTTTGGTGGTCAATCTGCATCACTTTGGCGATCAATCTATATGAGTTTGTGCTTCAAAAGCATGTGAATTACGCACTAAAAGCAATGCTTTTGGCTAGAAATTGTTTTGAAATTGAATGCTAAAAGTGACTGAAAAAGCTATAACTCACTGTGAGGTAGTTGTTTATGAAAGTTGCTTATATTTGGCGTATTTGCACCAAAAAAGGTAGGTCGGTTTGCAAATACGCCAATTATGAAGCGGTGTGTTGTCAAGAAAATTACACCTTGGGAACATCTTTGAGGCTGTTCGCAATCTCTTCATCTGTAATGTTGTAATTGCGCAAGTCGCCACTCAAATAACTGTCGTATGCCGTCATATCGATGAGTCCATGGCCCGATAGATTAAAGAGAATCACCTTCTCTTCACCACTCTCTTTGCACTTTTGTGCCTCACGAATGGTGGCAGCGATGGCATGACAGCTCTCTGGAGCAGGGATAATGCCTTCGGTTCGAGAGAAAAGAATACCGGCATCGAATGCCTCCAGCTGTGGAATGTCTACGCCATGCATCAGCTTGTCTTTTGCCAATTGTGAGATAATCATGCCCGCACCATGATAACGTAAACCGCCGGCATGAATGTTGGCGGGCTTGAAGTCGTGTCCCAGCGTGTACATGGGCAACAGAGGCGTGTAGCCAGCCTCATCGCCAAAGTCGTATTCAAACTTGCCTCGGGTTAGTTTTGGGCAGCTGCTGGGCTCGGCAGCAATGTATTCTGTCTGTCTTCCTTCCAAGATAGTGTGGCGCATGAAGGGGAAGGTCAGTCCGCCAAAGTTGCTTCCACCACCGAAACAAGCAATCACGACGTCGGGATACTCGCCCGCCATCTCCATTTGTTTCTCTGCTTCCAAACCGATAACAGTTTGATGTAGTGCCACATGGTTGAGCACCGAGCCGAGTGTGTACTTGCAGTTAGGCGTGGTAGTAGCCAGCTCGATGGCTTCAGAGATGGCTGTTCCGAGGCTTCCCTGGTGGTGTGGATCGCGCGTGATGATGTCCTTTCCGGCGCGTGTTGACATCGATGGCGAGCCTTCCACGGTGGCTCCGAAGGTGCGCATGATACTGCTGCGGTAGGGTTTTTGCTGCATCGAAATCTTCACTTGGTACACGGCAGCTTCTAATCCGAAAGTCTTTGCCGCATAACTCAAGGCTGCTCCCCATTGTCCGGCACCCGTCTCGGTGGTAACGTTCGTGGTGCCTTCTTGCTTGCAGTAGTAGCATTGGGCAAGCGCCGAGTTGAGTTTGTGTGAGCCAAGCGGGTTTACACTCTCGTTTTTGAAATAGATATGTGCCGGTGTGTCCAAGGCTTTCTCCAGCGCATAGGCACGAACCAGTGGGGTGGAGCGGTAGTATTTGTACTTGTCCAGCACCGCTTCGGGAATGTCAATCCATCGGTGTTCGGTGTCAAGTTCTTGTTTAGAGCATTCTAAGCTGAAGATGTGCGACAAGTCTTCTGCCGTAACTGGCTGCTTGGTCTTTGGGTTAAGCGGCGGCAAAGGCTTGTTCACCATGTCGGCTTGTATGTTGTACCACTGTGTAGGAATGTCGTTTTCCTGAAGTATGAATTTCTTTTGTTTGCTCAGCATTGTTGTCTTTTTTTTGTTGGGTTGATGATTTAGATGGCCCGAAATAGGCCGATAAGCTTGGTTTTATCACCAACAAAGGTAAGAAAAAGATTGCATTTGTGGGTCAATACATGCGAGATTTGTTAACTTTGCATGAAAAACATGACGATTGTTCTTACGTTATTAGGCTATTTTGCGGCCTTGTTGTTACTGAGTAGGATGACGACAAGGCATGCCACAAACGATACTTTTTATCGCGGAAACCGACAGTCGCCCTGGTATTTGGTGGCTTTTGGCATGATAGGTGCGTCGGTTTCGGGTGTCACCTTCGTGTCCGTGCCGGGTATGGTCAACACCATTGGCATGACCTACCTGCAAACTTGTCTGGGCTTTGTGCTGGGCTATGTGGCGGTGGCCTTTGTGTTGTTGCCCATTTACTATCGTCTGAATCTCACCACCATCTACACTTATCTGCAACAACGCTTGGGAATTCGTTCGTATAAAACCGGCGCTTGGTTCTTTTTGTTGTCCAAAATGTCGGGTTCGGCGGTTAAGTTTTATGTGGTGTGTATGCTCTTACAGCGGTTTGTACTCGATGCTATCGGGGTGCCTTTCATGGTCACTGTGTTGGTGCTGGTGTCGCTTATCTGGCTATATACGCGGCGCGGAGGCATCAAGACCTTGGTTTGGACCGATACGTTTCAAACCATTTGCATGTTCGCGGCGCTCATCTTCATCATCGTACAGGTGATGTCTATGCTTGATATGAATGTCGTTGAAGCCGTGAAAGCCATCGCACAGGATGACAGAAGCCGCATCTTTGTGTTTGATGATTGGCTGTCTAAACAGAATTTTTGGAAGCAATTTGTGAGTGGTATCTTTGTTGTTATCGTGATGACGGGGCTCGATCAGGACATGATGCAGAAGAATTTGACGTGCAAGACCTTGCGTGAAGCACAGAAAGACATGTGTACCTACGGACTTGCCTTCGTGCCTGTCAACCTGTTGTTCTTGGCGTTAGGTGTGCTGTTGTCCATGTTAGCCGCGCAACAGGGTGTGCCTCTGCCATCCGCAGGCGATGAGTTGTTGCCCATGTTTGCAGCAACGGGCGAGTTAGGTGCCATGGTGGTGGTGTTCTTTACCATTGGCATTGTGGCGACATCGTTCAGCAGTGCCGACTCTGCCTTGACGGCTTTGACCACTACTTACTGTGTGGACATCTGCCAAAAGCCTGCCGATGAACGGCTCAGACATCGTGTTCATGCGGCCATGGGCGTGGTGTTTGTGTTGTTCATCCTGATGTTCAGGACGTTCAACTCGACCAATTTGATTGATGCCATCTATATATTGGTGTCGTATACTTATGGACCTTTGTTGGGATTGTTTGCCTTTGGACTGCTCACGAAGTGCCGTGTAAACGACCGATGGGTACCCTATTTAGCCATTGCCGCACCCATGTTGTGCTATGTGTTGGATGTGATTGCGCAGCATTTATGGCACTATCATTTTGGTTACGAATTGCTCTTGCTCAACGGTTTGCTCACCTTTGTAGGATTGTATGTAACGAGAAAGAAAGAAGTACTTTGAACTTTGAACTTTGAGATTTGAACTTTGAGGTTGCAAAATGTGAGTTTATGAACTATTAACTCGTAAACTCGTCAACTTGTAAACTTGTCAACTATAACTCAATACCACTGCACGGCATTGCTGTATCCGCTGCGTTTGTCGTATTTCAGTGCGTCTGTCAGGGTGGCAGCGTTGGCCCTGAACGTGAAATTGTAGCTGGTATAAGGGGCCAACACCACGGAGCAACTCATGTTGAAGCAGTGGAGATCGCGCTGAAGTGATGCCGTTGTCATGGACATGGCATGGTTCTCGAAGTCGTAACCCGATGAGAAGCTGATGTTCCACCCATCACTGATGCGAATATTGCCACTGACATTAAGGGTCTGAGTGAACTTGTAGGGATAGCGCATGGTCTTATAATTGAACTTTTTAAGGTCCTTATTCTCACTCATGGTGATACCATAACCGAATGTAAGTGACCATGGTATCTTGAACGACATGTAGCCATCGTCATCGGTTTCGGCCTTGCCAGCCTTTTGTTTCTTCTTCGCTCCATGCTGCCCCTCAATCATATTGTCATCAATGTTGCTCTCTATGTCGGTGTCACGTCCTTCATTATCGTTCTTATTTTGTTCGTCTTCATCCTCGTCATCATGACTGCCGGTGAAGAGCTTTTTCAGTTTTTCGGGCGTCAGCGTGTAGGAGATGTTCTGCGACATGCCTTGGAAACGACCGAAACGGCCCATTCCCCATTCCGTATGATTGCCCTCGTAGGGTCTACCATTCTCATCCAATTCGTAGGCATACGATGCAAAGCGCGCGTTGAGATTGAAGGTGTAGTTCTTCCACCACTTCAATCTGATGCGCATGTTCAGGTCACTCAACGGCTTTTCTTTGGCCGCCATGTTGTACGACATCGATAATCCCAGCTCGTCGATGATGCTCACTTTCTTCATTCCTGTTGAGTCTTTGTCGCTCTTAACCTTCATTTCGACGTTGTTGCCCAGGTCGAATGATATGTTTCCGCTGCGTCCTCTGCCCGGTACGGAGTACATGCCGTTCTCGTAAGGTGAATATCCTACGAGCGACACATTACCGTCGGCATCGGTCTTTTGGTAGTAATCGTAATAGCCATAGCGGCGTGCACCGAAGTCGGGGGCATAGCTGAACGAGACGGAAGGGGTCAAGACGTGGCGGATGGCCTGCACCTTATCGCCGAAAATCTTGCGATTTGGGATGAACATACCATAGAGCTTGGTAGACATACCCAAGTTGAGCGACCAGTTATAGACGTTGTGAAAGCCATACGTGGTGTCGTTCACAACCTTTTGAGAGGCTGCGTCCCACGACCGATGTATCTTGTTTGAGTACATGCGGTCAGTGAAATTGAATGACGGATTGACGTTGAGATAGTCGAAAAGTGTGAAGTTGGCGTTGATGGGAATGTCGTGCTGGAAACCGTTTCTCCAGTCTTTGATGAGGTTCGACTTGAACAATCTGTCCTCTTTTGTTTGGATAGAATTGGAGAAACGGCCCGTGTAGCTTACGGCAATCTTCTCGTACCACCGCTCATTGCCCACCACATGTTTGCGCTTGAAGGGGTAGAAGCGGCTGATGCTGATGTTCAGGTCGGGCATTGTCAGGGCGATAGACGAGTCGCGCATGTTCTGCGAAAGGTTCATCGAGCTGCTCAGTGACAAGCCAATGCTTGAGAAAGTGGTGCTCCAACTCACAGAAGATGTACGGGTACTTTGCGTGAGTGCCTGCGGATTATACAAGCTTGTGAGATTGTTGCGCTCGTAACTGGAGGAGGCGAAGTTGACACTTGCCGACAACGAGCTAAAGGGATTGGCCTTTGGGTCTTGTCGGTGGCTCCATTGTATCTTATAACTTTGCTGACGGGAAAAGTCAGGTAAGCCCTTGTCACCCGTCTTTGAATCCTGGTAACTGAGAAATAAACTGCCGCTATAGCGATACCTTTTATTGTAATTGCTGGCCAGTGAAATGCCCCAAGAACCCTTGGTGTAGATCTCGCCAAGCACCTTCAAGTCGATTTTGTCACTGATGGCAAAATAATATCCGCCGTCCCTAAGATAGAAACCACGATCCATTTCATCGCCGTAAGACGGCATGATGAAGCCTGATGAATAGCTTTTGGTGAAGGGGAAGAAACCGTATGGAACGGCAATAGGAAGCGGAACGTCGGCCACTACCAAATGGGCAGGACCAAAAACAACGTCCTTGCCTGGGCGTACCTTACCTCTTGATAGTGCGATATAGAAGTCGGGATGCTTTTTATCGCAGGTGGTATAGCGGCCGTGTTCCATGTACACCACGCCCGATGAGTCGCGCTTTGACCGCTCACTGCGCAAGAATCCCTCTTCTTGTTGGGTGTAAACGTTGTTGATAAGGCCCTTCTTGGTCTTGAAGTTGAACGCCATGGTGTCGCTTTCGTACGAATCTTGCCCCAATTTGAACACGGGAGTGCCTTCCAACGCTTTGGTTGTGGTATCCTTGATGGCACCAGTTGCGTGCACCAGGTTGCTGTCCATGCTCATGTATATCTTCTCACTCTTGAGATCCATGTTCTCGTATTTCACGGTAGATGAGCCGTAGAGGTGCGTGGTTTTGCTCTTGGCGTCATAAATCAGCGAATCTTCTGCGGTATATTCTACCGGTGCATCGATGCCGTTGGCCCTTTTTCTGTTGAGCGAGTCGAGCCGAATCGAGTCGTCAATCAGTTGATTATGCTTGCGAATGGCCAGCTGTAGTGAGTCTAAGGTGGTGGTGTCGGCGGCAACGGAGTCAGGGCGTTTGTCGAGTGTGGAATCGCGCTTGATTGGTAACAAGGTGTCGCCCACACCCAGCGTGTCACGTTGTTGCGTTTGTTGCTTGGCGTATGAATCAAACCTGTTCATGTCTGCCATGACGAAGGCAAAGATGAACAGCAGCAGAACTATAACCGACGGAGTTCTCATTTAATGTGCAAAATTACATAAATAAGAACGAATTGATATACAATTTTTTATTTTTAACTTAACACATCGTGCTAAACTTGCGCTTTGATTGCTTTTCTTCTTGTGCGCAACCTCTTGTTGGCTTCTGTCCAAAAAAATGATAAAAAAACGATGATTGCAAAGTTGTGAATTAGAAAAATCAGTCATGTTTTCAGGCTGAAAAAACGTGTTGTGGGAGCTGCGAGGCAGACTTTTTCTGCCAAAAACAGGTTGATAATGGTCCTGTTTGTATCACTTTTCACCACTATCTCTATGTGATTGGATGGTAAAAGCATACGTTTGACCAGTTAATAGCATACATATTGCCAATCAAAAGCAATGCTATTGGCATGAAATAGCATGCGGAAAATGTGCAAAGAATGATTGTTTTTGTGTAAATGTTTGATCAACAATTAGATACAAAACTTGCGCAAAACTTGCGTATTTGCAGCCATCAGCATGCTTGTTTGAAAATATGGCCGTATTTAAGAGGGTGTTGTAAAAGAAAATGACAGTAAGTGCGATGCTCGATGCTGTATGGAATGGGTGGCGATTATTCAAACAGTTGCATCCATCTGGCAAATCTCTTCGCTCCCTCTTTGCCGAATCTTTCGAGGCTCTTTAGTGCCTGTTCGGGCGTTCGTACACGGTCGAGGTGCGTTTTAGAGTAGAATTTGTCAGCATAACAAATCACCTGTTCCTCCATGGTTTCGGGCAAAAAGTCCTCGTGGGGCAGGGGCAGGTGCTGTTCAATGATGTCCTGCAAGGCGATTCCGGCTCCCGTATGACGTTCGCAAACCCGCGCGTGTTTGGGGTAACCGGCTGCGCGCAGTATGTCTGCTCCAATGATGCCATGCTTGATATACGGTTCGGTGCCAAAACATTCGATGCCCGGTGCATCGCATTTTACAATGCCGATGTCGTGCAGCATGGCCGCCTCTTCAATGAAGGCTCGGTCGAGTTTCAGCTCCGGATGCTTGTCGACAATTTGCAATGCCTTGCGGGTTACGCATGCGCTGTGCGTCAAGAGGATGTCCCGCACCTTGCTTCCTTGCGGGTAATACTGGTCGATGATGTCTAAATAGTCCATGAAAAAGCGTTTTAATCATTAAAAAAACTCATCTTCAGGCATCAAAGTACCCGAAGATGAGTTGTATGTTGTTTGGCGTAAAAACAAAATCATCAAGCTTGTGGGCGCTCGATGTAAGCAATTACGTCACCCTTGTTCAGCTTGCTTCCCTGCTTGGCATTGATCTCAACCAACTTGCCTCCTAAGGCCGCAGGTATCTCCACAAACTCGCCCCACGGTGCTTGAATGTAACACAGTTTATCGCCTTCGGCGTACTCTTTGCCGATATATGGCTCAACAGATGGGGCACATTCGCCGTCACCATTGAACTCCCAGAACACTTGTCCCTTGACCGGAGCCACGATAGCGTCAGCTTTTGCGTGCTTGAATGCGGTGAGTTCTTCTTTCGATACTTTGCTCCCGAGTTTCGCATCCTTCGCCTTTTGCAGGTCAGCCAAGAAGTTTTTCTTCGCTTGTCCGCTCTTGTAGTTGCGATATTGCTCGGGGTGCATGGCCAATTCAAACAGCTCTTCATCGTCTTTGCCAAAGTCCCAACCGTTTTCCTTCATCTCTTTCTTGAAGTCATCCAAGTTGTTTTGCAGCAAAGTATGAGGGTCTGCGTCGGTAAATTCGTATCCCTTTTCCTTCGCGAGGTCAACTAATACTTGGTCAACCTTGCCGGGTACCTTGCCACTCTTGCCCAGAATCATGCCCCACATCGAGTCGTCCATCATGACAAATCTGCCCTTTCCCTGTTCCATGGTCAACAGGTTCATCAGTGCTATGTTCTTGGTATACTGTGAGAAAGGTGTCACCAGGGGTGGATAACCCACGCGAGGCCAAACGTATGCCACCTCATTAAACAGTTTGATGAGCATGTCGTCGGTGGAAAGTTCTTCCTCTCCCTTCTTCTTGCGGATGTTGTTAATGGTGCCATGAATACCGGCCAGGTCGGCCATCATGCTGCCCATCATGCCACCAGGCAAGCCACAGCCCAGCAACAGTGAACTCATGAACTTGTTTTGTGGATTGATAAAGTAGCCCAACCAGTCGTCTATAAACTCTTGAGTCAATGCACGAGCCTTCATGTAAGCATCCATGTTGATGTCTGGAACATCGAAACCAGCCGTCTTCAGCATGCTCTGCACCGAGATAACGTCAGGGTGTACCTTGCCCCAAGATAGGGGTTCGATGGCCACATCCAAGATGTCGATGCCATTTTCGGCAACCTCCAACATCGATGCCATCGACAGTCCAGGACCCGAGTGGCCGTGGTATTCGAGGATAATCTCTGGATGTTTTTCCTTGATCATCTTGGTTAATTGTCCCAAGAAAGTAGGTTGGCCGATGCCAGCCATGTCTTTTAAGCAGATTTCTTCTGCACCCGCTTCAATCAAGGTGTCGGCAATGTTGGCGTAATATTCCAGCGTATGGATGGGGGAGGTGGTGATACACAGGGTTCCCTGTGGCGTCATGCCGGCCTCTTTTGCCCACTTGATGCTTGGAATGATGTTGCGAACATCGTTCAAACCATCGAAAATACGCGGGATGTCCACACCTTGGGCATGCTTTACCTTGTACATCAGGGCACGCACATCATCGGGTACGGGATACATACGCAATGCGTTCAATCCGCGATCGAGCATGTGTGTCTTGATGCCTACCTTGTTAAAGGGCGCGCAGAAGGCGCGGACAGCATCGTTAGGGTTCTCGCCTGCCAACAAATTTACTTGTTCAAAAGCGCCTCCGTTGGTTTCTACACGAGCAAAACAGCCCATCTCTATAATGACTGGCGCAATGCGTTCTAATTGATCTTTGCGTGGCTGAAACTTACCGGAAGATTGCCACATGTCTCTATAAATGAGACTAAACTGTATTTTTTTCTTCATAATTTTCTCCTTATCAACCTTTACACGGTGTGGCAAAATTAAGCAAAAAAAATCAAATTGTCCATGACCTCGTTGCTTTTTTAAGATTTATAGGCATTCAAGTTAGTAAACATAAAAAGCCGATGTGCAGGACTTTTGGCTCGCACATCGGCTCTCTAAGAGGTTTGATGTCATGGAAGAATGTGGATTCTTCCATGAATCTAACTATTTTTATGAATCAGTTTTGATTCTGTTACTTCGTCGGAACCTCTTCCAACACTTGCTTCAAGAGTTCCCAGAAAGGTTCTACGGTTTTGATAAGGCAACGCTCTGTTGAGGTGTGCGGACTGCGAATGGTGGGGCCGAACGATACAACGTCCAGGTGAGGGTATTTACCTAAGATGATGGAACACTCCAAACCGGCATGGTCTACCTGCACAATACCTTCTTCATTGTTTTGCTTTTTGTACACTTTCATCAGCAAATCGAGCAGCTCACTGTCTGGATTTGGATCCCATCCGCCATAACTTCCACTGAACGTTACCTTCATTCCAGCCATGTTGAAGCAGCTTTGTAGGGTTTCGCCGATGTAAGCTTTCATGGATTCGTTAGATGAACGAGCCAAAATCTTAAATGAAGCTTTGCCCGATTCTATGTCAATGATGGCCAAGTTGGATGAGGTTTCCACCACTGTAGGGATGGAAGGAATCATGCGCATCACGCCATTGTGGCAAGCGTAGATGGCATCAATGAGGTTGTCTTGTATGGCCTCGGGGACCTGTGTGGCCGGCGTGTCTACCTCTTCGGCTGTCAATTCGATGCCACTCTCAATGTCCTTGTACTCTTGTATGAACTCTTCTTTCCAGTCGGCTACCATCTCTTGCAGCGCAGGAACGTTTTCTTTCGGCAGCGTGAGTACCACTTCGGCTTTGAAAGGAATGGCATTGCGCATGTTGCCACCATGCCATGTTGCCAACCGAGCATCGAGTTCGCATATTGCTTCGTGTACCAGTCTAACCATCAGTTTGTTGGCATTGCCACGACCCTCATGTATTTCCAAGCCCGAGTGTCCGCCACGAAGACCTGAAAGTGTTACCTTCACGGCCTTATCCGAAGCGTCAGTCGCTGCCTCTTTGTAATCCAATTCGGCGGTGATGTCCACACCACCAGCACTACCAATGACGAATTTACCCCACGTTTCGGAGTCTAAGTTCATGAGAATGTCGCCATCCAATTCGCCTTCTGGCAAGTCGTTGGCACCAAACATACCCGTTTCTTCATCGGCTGTGATGAGGCCTTCTATCGGACCATGCTTCAAATTCTTGTCTTCCATGACAGCCAAGATGGCAGCTACGCCCATTCCATTATCAGCTCCCAGGGTGGTGTTCTTTGCTTTCACCCATTCGCCGTCAATCCAAGTTTCTATCGGATCGGTTTCAAAGTTGTGGTTGCTCTCCGGTGCTTTTTGTGGAACCATGTCCATGTGTGCTTGCAAAATCACCGTCTTTCTGTTCTCCATGCCTTTTGTGGCGGGCTTCTTCATCACTACATTCTTGGCTTTGTCCACATAAGCCTCGACACCTGCGCGCTTTGCAAAGTCGAGTAAGAATTGATGTACTTTGTCAAGATGTCCAGAAGGACGTGGCACTTGCGTCAGTGCGTCAAAGTTTCGCCATACACAGGTCGGTTTCAGATCTTTAATTTCACTCATAGTATTTTGTTTTTTTTAGAGTTGTTGCTCGTGTGTTTTGATACACATTGCTTCCAACTCGTGGTGAATAAATAGGTTTGTCAATTATTCTTGCGCAGGCAGAACGATTTTTCCTGCCTTCAAGCGTGTAAGTTTTTTCTTTGTGAACGATAGGGCTATCCATGCGTATATGCCCAGCACGGCCACTAAAAGAGTTTGCACTGAGTGTACAATTAGCACAAAGTATAGGGCATCGGTTTCAGCTACTCCGTACAAAATCAGCATCGTCTTGACGGCAAAATGCCAGGGGCCGGCTCCGTTTGGCGTTGGTACGATAACGGCAATGGAGCCTACAATGAACGTTACCAACGCGCATGACAGTCCTAAATGGGCGGTGGCATCAAAGCAAAAGAAGGTGAGATAATAGTGCAGAAAGTAGCATAACCATATTAATAAGGTGAAAGCAATGAACAAAGGTATGCTTTTTACCTGTCGAAGTGAAGCGATGCCTTGTCCGATGTCATGCAAGGTGATTTTCACCTTATTATATATAGACAAACGTTTTACTAGGAAAAATGCCAACACCAACACCGCTATGGCGCAGATGGCCGTAACAATGTAGCCGGCAGTGGAGAATTGTCGCAGTATCGCGTCAATGCTGGTGCCCGTGTGAACGAAAAAAGTATTGAATATCTTGATTTGGGCTGTCAGCGTGAGTGCGGTGATGAGCAACACCAAAAGAGAGTCGATGATGCGCTCGGTCACCACGGTTCCCAATGCTTTGGGAAACGACACGCGGTCAAATCTGTTTAATATGCCGCAACGGGCGAACTCGCCTATGCGCGGAACCAACAAGCTGACGGCATACGACAGGAATACAGAATGAACCCTGACCGATGCCCTGGAACGCTCGCCCATGGGCTGCAACGTTTGTTTCCAACGCCAACCTCGAAAGGCTTCTGCCAGTATTCCGAAAGGAAACGACAGCCACATCCAGGTCCAATCCATCTCATGTAGCACCACATTCTTGATGAGTTGAAAGTCAAAGTCTCGGTACATCCAGTATAGAATGGCGCTGCCAAGGAGTAAAGACAGTGCTACGTTCAAGGTTTGATGGGTGGCTTGTTTCATGGAGAGCCGTTGGTTATATTGTTTGTTTGATATACTGGTATGTGAAATATACTATGCAAATGTAGCGTAATATTGGTGGATTACCAAATAAATACATGGGTTTTTTGAAGTAGCTCAATGACTGTTTTCTTTGATTTGTATCAACAAAACAGCATAAAATGAGACTTATGAGTGAAAATGTTTGCGCACACAGCGCGATGGTTGTATCTTTGCATCGTCATTAAGACAAAAGGATAACAAATTTAAAAGAAAGGTAAAAAGATTATGGTAACAATTATGACTTTGGCTGTTGTGGCTATATCTATAGCACAAGCCATTCATTTGGGAAGCAAGATTAACTTGAATAGCAAGTAAAAATCTTGCCTTTCAACTTTTGAAAGGAGAATTTATTTTATTTAATAATATGGTAAAGAGGCAACGTCACATGTGGCGATGCCTTTTTTTACCTATGCATGTGATGGGATGGCACAAGTGTTAAAAACAGAAAACTTTGCGGTTTTACCCCCTTCATAACTCGCGTATTTCTCACAAAACAATCTTCTGTCTGAAATACGCGCAAAATGTAAATTGTTGATAATTAAGTTCTTGTCTTGTTTTTGCCTATTCAGAAGCACTGAAAAACGCCGCTTTTTGACGATTAGACGGTATCTATTGGGGTCCAAACCCATACAGATAGGATGGTAAAAGCTATGCTTTTGCACGGCAAAAGCATGACAGTAGGTGTGAAAGCGCAGTTTTGGAGGCAAAAAAGGGCTATTTTCCGTGTTGGAAAGTTCTATTTTACAGAAAACTCGTGTTAAATAAATTTACTCGGCGAGCATCGTCTAATGCCCCATTTCAGGGTGCGCAAAAGTTTTGAAGAATCAAAAGAAAACAGACTTATCCCAACTGCAGTTTTAAGCTCTGGCATAGTTTGGAGAACTGTGGATTCTCCTTTTTGAGCATTTCAAAGATTTCACGTTTCGAGTAAATCTTGGTCACCTCCTGGGCTTCAGCAAGGCGCAGATTGATGTTGAGCTGCGCGTTTTTCAGCAGTTTGCGCATCTCTGTCAGGATGTTTTCCTTGTTTTCTTGCACCTGTTTGAGCAGGATATCGTTGTCGATAACCACCTCTGTGTTGGGGAAGGTAGTGATGCGGGGCGTCAAGTTCTTCATGCGTTGCGCCAAACCTATCTTTTCTTGAGGCATTCGGTTGCACATCACCTTCCACTGTATCATCAGTTCTTGCTCGCTGAAGGCCGTGTTTTGTGTCGTTACTTGCTGTTCGGGTTCGGTGCGGTAGGATGGCTTCTTGTCGCCGTTGCGCAGGTCGTTGAAGGTCATTCCAATGTCCGAGAGTGTCAGCCGTGGCCTTTGAGCGGCTGATTTGCTTGTCGCAGCCGGTGTTGGGGTTGATGGTTGTTGTGCTGATGTGATGGGGGTGTGGCGGGCATTTGCTGGAGACACCTTGCCGGTCTCTGAGCTCGCCACACGTTGATTGGTCTCACCGCCCATCGCAGGAGCCAACTTTTTGAACAAGGATTTTAAGCGTTTGGGGCTGCGCCCCGCACCGTCAGAAGCGTCATCCGCCTGTGTCACTTGCGCCACTTCGATAAGCGTAAGTTCTACCAACAGGCGTTTGTTGCTGCTCTGGCGGTAGTTTACGTCGCAACGGTTTAGTATTTTCAACGCTTGGTATAAGAATTTCGTTGGGCTTTTCTGCGCCTGTTGCTGGTATTTCTGGCGTTGTTGCTCGCTCACCTCCAGCAAACTTAACGTCTGTGCATCCTTCGCCATGAGCACGTTGCGTATGTGCGAGGCCAGTCCGTTTGTGAGTAGTCCTCCGTCGAAGCCTTTCGCAAGAATGGAGTTGAGCAGCACCATCACGTCGCTCACTTTGTTTTCGAGGCACAAGTCCACCATCTTGAAATAATTGTCTGCATCCAGCACGTTGAGGTCTTCCAGCACCTTGTCGTACGTGATGTTGCCCTGACAGAAGCTGGCAGCCTGATCGAAAACCGACAAGGCATCGCGCATGCCACCGTCAGCCTTCTCTGCAATGATGTTCAGGGCAGCGTCTTCGTAGGTGATGCCTTCTTGCTGAGCCACGTTTTTCAAGTGGTTGATGATGTCTGTAGTGGCCATCCGCTCGAAATCATATATCTGGCAACGCGAGATGATGGTGGGTAGAATCTTATGTTTCTCGGTCGTTGCCAGGATGAAGATGACGTGTGCGGGCGGCTCTTCCAGCGTTTTGAGAAAGGCGTTGAAGGCCGATGTGGAGAGCATGTGCACCTCGTCGATGATGAACACCTTGTACTTGCCTACCTGTGGCGGTATGCGTGTTTGATCCATCAGCGATTTGATGTTCTCCACCGAGTTGTTGCTGGCGGCGTCAAGTTCAAAGATGTTGTACGACCTTTGCTCGTTGAAGGCCTGACAGCTCTCGCACTCGTTGCAGGCTTCACCATCTGCTGTGGGGGTTAGGCAGTTGATGGCTTTGGCAAAGATGCGCGCGCAGGTGGTCTTTCCGACACCGCGCGGGCCGCAGAACAGGTAGGCGTGAGCCAGCTTCCCGCTCTTCACGGCGTTCTTAAGGGTTGTGATAAGCGCGGATTGACCAACGACTGCGTCAAAGGTCATCGGTCGGTATTTGCGCGCTGAAACAATGTAATCTTTCATTGTGGATGAATTTGTTTTGCAAAGATAGCAAAAAGATTAGACATCCTTGGACCGCCCTGTTTGATTATTTGTTAATAAGATGAAATTATGACAGGTGCATTTTTCGTTTTCAATTATAATGTTTATTTTTGCAATCATTAAATCCTACCACTCTTGAAACGTGTCAATGTCATACTGAGCTTCGTCAATCACTATAAATACCTTATCGTGATTGTTGGCGGATTCCTCGTAGTTGGGGTCCTTGATGAGAACAGTTTCATGAAACGTGTACAACTGGAATGGCAAATCAGTGATTTGAAAGAAGATATCAACAAGTACAAATCGCTGAATGAAATCAACACGAAGAAACTAAGAGAACTAAAGCGTAACCCTAGTGCCATCAAGAAGATAGCCCGAGAGAACTATTTCATGAAGGCCGATGATGAAGACATTTTCGTGTTGAGTGATGACCCTAAAACTGAACAACCTCAATCGACAAATGAAGCAACTCAATAAACTGCAGAGCCTGATATTCCTCACTGGTGGGGCTATGATGGTGGTTGGTGCCGGATGCTTCGCCCTGATGTGGCAGCAGAAAATCGCGTGTTGGATTTACCTTGCGGGCGCTTTGATGTTTGGCGTCATGCAGATGATGCAGGAATACCAAGGCAATAACTTCATCGTGAAGCGGCTGAAGCGCATCATGAGTTTGGCCGACATCTTCTTCATCCTGTCAGGTTTCCTGATGGTGGACATGGTCTATCGCTTTCTGCAATCGGCCTTCGACAACTATCTGACGTACTATAACACCATTTATAACAAGTGGGTGGTCCTGCTGCTCATTGCGGCTATCTTGGAAGTGTACACCATGCACCGCATTGAACATGAGTTGTCAAAAGAGGAATAGATGAGGCTCTGTATTCCAAAAAAATGCTAAAAGGTACCCATAAACAAATTAAATAGCATTAAATAATTTTGTTCACAAACAATACATGTTATCTTTGCAGAAGATGGGCGGCGCCTCAGCAATTTCAAACAAGCTTGATTGCCTTCGGCTTGCACCATCTTTGCAGAAGATGGGTTGCCAGGATTATGTTTGTATGAGGTTTTCCAGAGTGGTTTATCAAGGTGCCTTGAAAGAAACAGAACAAGAATACGTATATGAATAAGATATTATACCTGCTTATTTCTCTTGTAGCGTTCACGTCGTGTGCGAATAGCTATCATGTGCAAGGGTCATCCAACGTAACCGACTTGGATGGCAGAATGTTGTACCTCAAGGTGCTGCAAGATAACGATTTCAAGAACATCGACTCCAGTGAAGTGGTTCACGGGCAGTTTCAGTTCGCAGGAACATTGGATTCGGCTCGCATGGCCAACATCTTCATGGATGACAGGAGTGTGCTTACTTTCGTGTTGGAAGAGGGCGACATCAATATCAAAATCAACAATACCCAGCAGACAGTGAGCGGCACACCCTTGAATGACAAGCTGTTTAAGTTCTTCAATGAGTACAATCAGTTGAAGAGTCAACAAGCCGAACTGGTGCATCGGCACGACCAAGCCATCATGAATGGAAGCAACATGGATGTGGTTAACGCGCAGCTCAATGCTGAGGCAGAAAGTCTGAGTCAGCGGGAAGACCGTCTGGTTACAACCTTTGTGACAGATAATTTCGACAATGTGTTGGGACCAGGAGTGTTCTTCATGATGACCATGGGCAATCAATATCCCGAGCTGACGCCATGGATTGAGGACATCATGAGTAAGGCTACCAACCAATTCAAGAACGATCCGTACGTTAAGGATTACTACCAAAAGGCACAGGAGAACGAACAAATCATGAATGGTTTGAAGGATGTGCCTGCTGCAGCCAGTCAATCGGCACCGAACGGACAGCAGCTTCCACCACCAGCATCACCTGCTGATTTGGCAAAACCTTCGGAAAAGACTGAGTAGAAACAAACCATAACCATGACAATAGCAATATACGGTGGAACAATCGTTAATGAAGGTAGGGCTTTCGAAGGCTCTGTGCTGATTCAAGATGACCGTATCACTTCAATTATTGAAGGTAAGAAAGCTCCCTGTGGCCACTACGATAAGCAAGTAGATGCCACAGGGTGTTTCGTATTACCGGGCATCATCGACGAGCATGTGCACTTTCGTGAGCCGGGATTGACGGCAAAAGCCGATATTGACAGTGAGAGCCGAGCTGCGGCTTACGGTGGTGTTACATCTTTTTTCGACATGCCTAACACGGTTCCGCAAACTACTTCGCTGGAAACTTTGCTGGCTAAACACGAGTTGGGCAGGCAGCATAGCCACGTCAACTATACCTTTATCTTTGGTGCGACCAATCAAAATGCCGACCTCATTCCAACACTCAACCCCCATCAAGTACCGGCCATCAAGCTGTTCATGGGTGCCAGTACTGGCAATATGTTGGTAGACAGGCGGGAAACCTTAGAGCAAATCTTCCGTACTTGTCCATTTCCCATCATTGCGCATTGCGAAGATTCAACCCTCATCAACGCCAACATGCAGGCTTACAAACAGCGGTTGGGGGAGCAGGTGGATATCTCTTTGCATCCCATCATACGCAGTGAGGCAGCATGTTACAAGTCGACAGCGTTGGCAGTGGCATTGGCAAAGAAGTATGGAACACGTCTGCATGTGGCTCATCTCACCACTGCGAAGGAGCTAACGTTCTTTGGTAGCGATGACAACATCACCGCCGAAGCCGTGATACCACATTTGATGTTCTATGATGATGATTATAAAACCCTGAAAAGTCTCATCAAATGCAACCCTGCCATCAAGACAAAAGCCGACCGTGAGGCACTAAGAAGGGCGCTCACCACAGGAGAAATCCATACCGTAGCGACCGACCACGCACCTCATTTGCTGCCCGATAAGCAGGGAGGAGCATGCACTGCCGCTTCTGGCATGCCCATGGTGCAATTCTCTTTACCCACAATGTTGGAGTTGGTAGATGCAGGTGTGCTCACTATTGAGCGTTTGGTCACGTTGATGAGTCATCATCCAGCCCTGTTGTTCGACGTGAACGAACGTGGGTTCTTGCGCAAAAATTACAAAGCCGACATCACCATCGTCAAGCCAAACATGCCTTGGACGGTGACCGAATCCGTGATTCAGAGCAAGTGTAAGTGGAGTCCAATGGCGGGACACACCTATCAATGGAAGGTCATGCAGACCTTCTGCAATGGTCATCTGGTCTATGATGATGGCGTGTTTGACGAGGATTATCGGGGTGAAGCCTTGTGTTTCCGGCGATAGCTTTTATCCGCAGTCCACTCATTCAATAGCTTATCTGTTGCCACATCGACCCTATGATTGCAAGAATATTCATCTTTCTTCTCTTTCTCATCATCCTTCCGGATGTGTATCTTGACCTGCATTACCTGCGGAAGAAGAAAAAATACACCTGGTGGAAGCGCCTTTTATGGTGGCTTCCCGCTCTCTTGATGCTGGCTTACACCATCAAGATGGCCATCGAACCTAACTTCATCCCCGACAATCCGGCTTGGATTGACAACTATCTGTTGCTGCTTTGCCTGCTCATCGTGCCCAAAGCGATGTTTTCCATCTGTTCGGTTATCGGACTGTTCTTTTGCCGATTGCGCAAAAAACGCCGCAACTGGGGCAACTTGGTGGGACTCGTTCTGAGTTTGTTGCTCATCTATATTTTTGTTTATGGGTCTACCTTTGGCATCAGAAAACTGAAAGTGAAACATGTAGAGGTAACCTTCAAGGACCTACCTGCATCGTTTGATGGCTATCGCATCGTGCATTGGTCTGATGCGCATGTGGGGAGTTATCTCAAATCACGCCGACCTATCTTGGAACGAGCCGTGGACAGTATTCGGGCACAGCAAGCCGACATGGTGGTCTTCACGGGTGACTTGCAAAATCTGCAACCCTCAGAACTCTATCCGTTTGTAGGACTTTTTAAATCCATCAAGGCAAAAGATGGCGTATATTCCGTTCTGGGAAACCATGATTACAGCGGATATATCCATGCCGATGCCGCCGTCAAGGTGGCCAATGAGCGTGAAACCATTTCGCGTCAGCGACAATGTGGATGGACAGTCTTACTGAACGAGAATCGTTCCGTCTACAGAGGACGCGATTCCATCGTCATCGCTGGCGGCGAGAACGATGGACTTCCACCGCATCCGATGCGTGGCGACATCCATCAAACCTTGCGAGGTGTCGGCGATGATGCTTTCGTTGTGATGCTGCAACACGATCCATCGGCATGGCGACGGCACATCCTACCCAAGTCGAAAGCACAACTCACGCTCAGTGGACACACCCATGGCGGACAGATAAGTGTGATGGGTTTTCGTCCCTCCAAGTTCAAGTATCCCGAAGACTGGGGGCTTTACCATGAAGGCAACCGTTTTCTTTATGTGACAGCCGGGCTGGGTGGACTCGTTCCTTTTCGCTTTGGTGTGCCGGCAGAAATAGTCGTCATCACCCTGCATCGGCAGAAATAATCAGAAAAAACAGGACGTATGAAATATCTGTACCGCATCTATCAATTGTTCATCGCAGCACCCATCATTGCTGTCTTCACCCTGCTCACGGCATTGGTCGTCACCATTGGTTGTACGCTTGGTAACGGACATTTCTGGGGTTATTATCCCGGACGATGGTGGGGGCGGCTGGTTGTTCGTGTTCTGCTGTTACCCGTGAAGGTAGAAGGACGTGGGCATCTGGAGCCGAAACGTTCTTATGTCTTCGTTAGCAATCATCAAGGGGCTTTCGACATCTTCCTGATTTATGGATTCTTAGGGCGCAATTTCAAGTGGATGATGAAGCATCAACTGCGCAAGATGCCGTTTATCGGACGCGCTTGTGCGGCGGCACACCATATTTTTGTTGACAAACGCAGTCCCAGTAAGGTCAAAGAAACCTACGATAAGGCGCGCGAGACGTTGCAAGATGGCATGTCACTCGTGGTTTTTCCAGAGGGTTCGCGCACGTTCACGGGCCACATGGCTACTTTTAAGCGGGGGGCTTTCATGCTGGCCAACGACCTTCAACTGCCCGTTGTGCCATTGACCATCAACGGATCTTTCAACGTTATGCCTCGCATGCGCGACATGAAATGGGTTTCCTGGCACCCTTTGCGTCTGACTATTCACGAGCCTATCGCACCAAAGACGCTGGATGCTGGGCATATCAGTCAAACCATCGACGAGAGCTATCAAGCCATCATGAGTGCTCTGGCTCCCGAATATCAGGGTTTTGTCGAGAATCCTGACCAGTGAACGGCATGTGCGACAACAACTGCCGATTGTAAAAATGCCGTGAAATGTTTTTGCATATCACACTAATTCCACTACCTTTGCATAAGGTAGGCATCGCCTTAGCAATTCCAAGCAAGCTTGATTGCGTTCGGCTCGCACTACCTTTGCAAAAGACAGGCATCGCCTCAGCAATCTCAAGTCAGCTTGATTGCGTTTGGCTCGCACTCATTTTTCACCACATCTTGAACCCATAAAATAATAAAACTATGAACAAAACCGACAGCATCGTCATCATTCCGACGTACAATGAGAAAGAGAACATGGAGAAAATCATCCGTGCCGTCTTCGCATTGGATAAGTGTTTTCACATCCTGGTCATCGATGACGGCAGTCCTGACGGCACCGCAGCCATCGTTCATCGGCTGATGCAAACCGAGTTCGCCGACCGGTTGTTCATCATCGAGCGATCGGGTAAACTGGGGTTGGGTACGGCTTACATCACTGGATTCAAGTGGGCGCTGCAACATCAATACGACTATATCTTCGAGATGGATGCCGACTTCAGTCACGACCCCAATGACCTTCCGCGCCTGTATGCCGCGTGTCACGACGAGGGATACGACCTTTCCATTGGTTCTCGTTATGTCAGTGGCGTGAATGTGGTGAACTGGCCCATCGGAAGAGTGTTGATGAGTTATTTCGCATCCAAGTATGTGCGGTTGGTGACAGGCTTCAACGTGCATGATACCACGGCCGGATTTAAGTGTTACAAGCGTCGTGTGCTTGAAACAATTCCATTAGATGAGGTACGTTTCAAGGGCTATGGCTTCCAGATTGAGATGAAGTACACCGCCTATAAGATAGGGTTCAAAATCAAAGAGGTGCCAGTTGTTTTCGTCAATCGTCGTGAGGGCGTAAGCAAGATGAGTGGCGGCATCTTTGGAGAGGCCTTTTTTGGCGTGATGCGTTTGCGCTTAGATGGCTGGTTGCGCAAATATCCGCCCATGCCCAAGGATTGAGCTGACTCGCCTAATGGTAACCTCTTGATTTACAATTCGCTGCAGGTCATGAACGAATAGCATTGACTTTGGTCACCAAAAGCATTGACTTTGCCTGCCAATCTCATTGACTTTGCACTCTAAAGTCAATGGGTTTGGCAGACCGTCTGATATTGCTCATGCTTTTGTCCATTATTCCAGCTTATTTCATTACCTTTGTATGCTCAACGCATTTGCGATGAATATACAAGACATTCAACAACTATATGGAGCGTCTCCACAAGCTGGTGCGCTTCGAAAAGCACTGGAAGACAAGTCGGTTAAGACCGTTTTCCTGCAAGGACTCATGGCCTCTGCCGCCCCTATGCTGTTCGCCGGAATGGCCAAACAGCTGTCCAAAACCATTCTTTTCATTCTACAGGATGCCGATGAGGCAGGCTATTTCTATCACGACCTGACGCAGGCGCTTGGCAATCAGCAGGTGCTGTATTTCCCATCGTCATACCGTAGGGCCGTGAAGTATGGGCAACGTGATGCCGCCAACGAGATATTGCGTACCGAAGTATTGTCCAAGCTGGCGGCGGGCAAGCCTCTTTACATCGTCACCTCACCCGAATCGCTCTGCGAACTGGTGGTGTCCAAGCAAAAACTGAACGAGGGTACCATCAAGTTGAACGTGGGACAGACGGTCGACCTCATGCAACTGAAAAAAATCTTGTTGACTTTTGGGTTTCAAGAGGTGGACTATGTGTATGAACCTGGTCAGTTTGCCGTGCGCGGGAGCATAGTAGACGTCTATTCATTTAGCAGCGAATGGCCTTTGCGAATCGACTTTTTTGGCGATGAGGTGGATACCATTCGCACATTTGACGTACAAGACCAGTTGTCTAAGGACAAGCAGACGGCTATAGAAATCGTACCTCAATTGGCCATCGCGGCCAGTGAAAAAGTGCCGTTCCTGCACTTCTTACCCGCAAACGCGCTGTTGGTGATGAAAGATTTCACCTACGTTCACGACACCATTGACCGTGTATACAATGAAGGTTTTGCATCGCAGGTGGTTCAAGAGCGCATGGAAGGAGCCACAGAGGTGGAGCAACAGGAGATTATTCGCACGCTGCGAAGAGAGCAACAACTGATTACGGAACGGCAATTCGCACACGATGTGGCTGGCTTTCAATGTATCCAGTTTGGACAGCAACCATCCATCACGCCGCAGGCCACCATCACCTTCAGCATCACGCCGCAACCTTTGTTTCATAAGAACTTTGACTTGTTGCGCCAAACTTTTGAAGACTATGCGCTGCAAGGGTACAGTCTGTACATCTTTGCCGAGAGCAAGAAGCAGGTAGAACGACTTCGTGAGATATTAGGGGCTACGCCCGATGTCGCCCTGCGTGACGATAATGGCGCCCCAAGAACATCATCCCGGCTCCAAGAGCCGCTCTCTTTGAAAGGCACGGGCGATGCTTCGCTGCATGAAGGGTTCGTGGACAACAACCTGAAGATATGCTGTTTTACCGATCATCAGATATTCGAACGCTTTCACAAATACAACCTCAAGTCGGATAAGGCGCGCTCAGGCAAGATGGCACTCACGCTCAAAGAACTTCAGGAGATGGAGCCTGGCGACTTTATCGTGCATGTTGATTTTGGTATTGGTAAGTTTGGAGGTTTGGTGCGAGTTCCTACAGGCAATACGTACCAAGAGATGATTCGCATCATCTATCAGCGAGGCGACATTGTAGATGTTTCGATACATGCGCTGTATAAAATCTCCAAGTATCGTCGTAGCGACACTGGCGAACCTCCTCGTTTGTCTACATTGGGGACAGGTGCGTGGGAACGGCTCAAGGAGAAGACCAAGAAGCGCATCAAGGACATTGCGCGCGATCTTATCAAGTTGTATGCCAAGCGTCGGCATGAAAAGGGATTTTCTTTCAGTGCCGATAACTATATGCAGCAAGAGCTGGAGGCCAGTTTCCTGTATGAGGACACCCCCGACCAGGTAAAGGCCACGGCAGAAGTAAAAGCAGATATGGAAAAAGCTCGTCCCATGGACCGTTTGGTGTGTGGTGATGTAGGATTCGGCAAGACGGAGGTGGCCATTCGTGCAGCGTTCAAGGCCGCTTGCGACTCCAAGCAGGTGGCTGTGTTGGTGCCAACCACGGTGTTGGCATTCCAGCATTACAAGACTTTCCAAGAGCGGTTGCGTGGCATGCCCGTGCGAGTGGATTATCTGTCGCGCGCTCGAAGTGCCAAACAGACCCGTCAGGTGTTGGAGGATTTGGCTGCAGGACGTATTGACATCATCATCGGGACGCACAAGTTGATTGGCAAGTCGGTGAAGTGGCACGACTTAGGTTTGCTCATCATCGACGAGGAACAGAAGTTCGGCGTGTCCACAAAGGAAAAGCTTCGCAAGCTGAAGACCAACGTCGACACGCTTACGATGTCGGCAACGCCCATTCCTCGCACTCTGCAATTCTCGTTAATGGGTGCCCGCGACATGAGCGTGATGCGCACGCCGCCACCCAATCGCTATCCCATTCACACAGAGATTGGTGTTTATGGACATGAAATCATTTCCGATGCCATCAACTTTGAGATGAGTAGAAACGGGCAAGTGTATTTTGTGAACGACCGTATCTCTACGCTGCCCGAGATTGAGAAGATGATTCTAAAATATGTACCCGATTGCCGTGTGGCGATTGGGCATGGACAGATGCCGCCCGAACAGTTGGAGAACATCCTCATTGGCTTCATGAATCACGACTATGACGTGCTGCTTTCGACGTCTATTATCGAGAACGGAATTGATATCAGCAATGCCAACACCATCATCATCAACAATGCTCATCGCATCGGATTGTCTGACCTTCACCAGATGCGGGGGCGTGTGGGGCGAAGCAATCGCAAAGCCTTTTGCTATCTGTTGGCACCCCCCAAATCGGTTCTTACACCCGAAGCACGCCGACGTCTCGAAGCGCTTGAAACGTTCTCTGAATTAGGTAGCGGGTTCAACATCGCCATGCAAGACTTGGATATCCGTGGGGCAGGAAATCTCTTAGGGGCAGAACAGAGCGGTTTTATGGAAGATTTGGGGTACGAAACCTATCAGAAAATCCTTTCGCAAGCCGTCACCGAGCTGCGAAACGACGAGTTCAGCGACCTGTATGAAGAATCTATTGCAAGTGGAGAAGTGGTGTCTGGAGCCGATTTCGTGGATGATTGTGCCGTGGAGAGCGATTTGGAAATGTATTTCCCCGATAGTTATGTGCCCGGTAGCAGTGAGCGCATGTTACTGTATAGGGAATTGGATAATATTGAAGATGATAACGAATTGGCAGCATATCGGCAGCGGTTGATCGATCGTTTCGGTCCCATTCCCCACGAAGGAGAAGAACTCATGAATGTTGTTGCATTGCGACGCGTGGGTAAACGCTTGGGATGTGAGAAGCTCATGCTGAAACAAGGCAGAATGACCATGCAGTTTGTGAGCAACCCCATGAGTGCTTACTATAAGAGCAAGGCATTTGATAATGTGCTCAACTATATCGGCAGGCACCCTCGCCGATGTGATTTGAAAGAAATAAAAGGTAGGCGAATGATGCACGTCAGTGAGGTAGAAAGTGCCAATGAAGGGTTGAGCATACTTCGTGAGATTGATGGCATGGCTTAATGCTGTTGTGCTTTGTCCCCTAAGGATGTCATCCTGCATGAACAGGAGCTTGGTCAAAGGTGTTCAGAAAAGTATTTCCAGAGTGGCGCAATCATCAGGGCTTGCTTGAATTCCCCGTTTTTCAACATCTCAAACACTTTTTCCTTGGGCAGCAACTTGAATTCGATATCTTCTGTGCGGTCTAAGTGTGGGCTGCTCACGGGTTTCACTCCCTTTGCCAAAAAACAATGACAAAGGTTGGTCATGGTGCTGGGATTGGCAGAGATGGTCATGAGTTTTGTCCATGTGCCGCCGCCATAGCCAGTCTCTTCTTGCAATTCTCGTTGGGCGGCGTCAAGGGGTTTCTCATCTTTTTCAATCACGCCGGCACAGATTTCTGAAGACACGATGCCCAGTGCGTGTCGCCATTGCTGTTCAATGATGAGGTTGCCTTCTGTATCTTCTGCAATCACATTGATCCAATCGGGATATTCCAGTACATAATACTCGTCATGAATCACGCCGTTGGGCAGTTGCACCTCGTCTCGACGAGCCGTGAGCCAAGGGCGCTTGATGATATAATCCGACTTTAAGGTCTTCCATTTCTTGATTGGCATAAGTTTCTGTTTTTAGTGTAAAAGTTAGGCTGTATGTCTATGAGAGTACGGCCCTATAACCTCATCCAGTAGGCCGGTTATCCTGCAAGTCAACCCATAGGACTGCCAGGCGAAGATACAAATAAATGGATATTCCCACAAATGATGCAGGCACAAAATGATGATTGTAGACGCATTTTGAAGGTGAATCTTCATTATTAAAAAAACAACGGGTATTTTTTGAAACCTCTTTCTTTTGTTGTATCTTTGAAGTTGATAACCAGATAAGACAATGGATTTAGAACGTATCAAAGATATTATCAAGCGACAGGATGGCTTGTCTAACACCTTGGGCATGGAATTTATCTCCACCCCCGAGCCCGATACCTGTATGGCACGGATGAAGGTGGACGATAGCAACAAGCAGGTATTTGGCTTTTTAAGTGGGGGTGCTACCTTGGCACTGGCTGAAAATTTGGCGGGTGTGGGGAGTATGGCACTTTGTCCCGACAAGATATGCGTGGGTATCAATGTCAGCGGCAACCATGTCAGGCCGGTGATGGAAGGCGATACCGTGACGGCCTACGGTCGGTTGCAGCACAAGGGCGATACACTGCACCAGTGGCACATTGAGATTAAGGACCAAAACGACAAGCTCATCTCAACCGTTCAGGTGACTAATTTTGCCATGCGTAAACCAAAAAAATGAGCAGTATAGCATACTATCGGCTTCCTAATGCCGAGCATTTCATCCGTCTGGAACAGACACAGGGCGAGCCCGAGGTGCTTACTCGGCTGACTGATCTCAATGGACGGGAAGGGTTTGTTATGGCTCCCTTTACCGTTGATGCCGACCATCCTATCGTGTTGATGCATCCTGACAAGGTGCAAGAAGAAAAAATAAATGAGAGTGACCCTTGCTCTTGCCAGCGTGACGGACAGCTTGCCAATGCCGCACGACAGGAAGAACGGTTGGCTTATGGACGTGATTTCCGCCAATTTCACCAAGCACTGAAGGCGGAAAAGTTTGACAAGCTGGTGCTTGCTCGCTGTGAAGAGGTGGAGCGATGTGACGACGCAAATGCCGAAAGATTGTTCTTAGCAGCCTGTCGATGCTATCCGCGACTGGCCATCGTTTTGGTTTGCACGCCCATGACCGGCACTTGGCTTATGGCTACTCCTGAGGTATTGCTGTCTGGTGATGGAGAACGATGGCGAACCATGGCATTAGCTGGCACGATGAAGCTCAACGATGATGAAAGTCAACCTGTGATGTCAAGCCAGCTTGCTGGTAACAACCTGTTGGTAGGAGAGCGTGTATGGTCGGATAAGAACAGACAGGAACAACGGTGTGTGGCCACGTATATACAGCAAAGTCTGGTTCCTTTCGCAACCCATGTCGAGGAGAGAGGCCCCTATACCGTGCAAGCGGGTGACTTGGTGCATCTACGTACTGACTTCACCTTTGAGCTTTGTGATCCAAATCAGTTGGGAACGTTACTCGAAGCTTTGCATCCTACACCTGCTGTGTGTGGATTGCCCAAGGAGGAAGCGCACCGTTTTATCCTGCAAAACGAGCATATCCATCGAAGTTATTACAGTGGCTTTGTGGGTTTGCTCAATCCCAAGGGCGAGACACATCTGTATGTCTCGCTTCGCTGTATGCAAATTTCGAACCGTAGCTACCGCTTCTATGCCGGCGGAGGCCTACTCGCCGATAGCGTTGAGCAGCAGGAATGGGAAGAGACGGTGGCGAAAATGGAAACGATGAAAAAGGTAGTGGCCTCTCCCCCGGCCCCTCCCCAAAGGGAAGGGGAGTGATTAGCTGATAACTTTGAAAATTGAACATTGAGTTTTGAACTTTATGATTAGCAAAGCTATCTACTCGTCAACTCGTGAACTATCAACTTGTGCACTATCAACGGTCTGAAGAATCCAAATAGAAACGCAACGTTTCAAAGTTTTTTGCTTAGCTTAAAACTATGAAAAACACCGCGGAGGTTTGCCTTGCGGCTGGGGGCGCGAAGCCCCCAAAGAGCTTCCAACAGCAATATAAAATAAAGAAGG
>JAQYPT010000074.1 GCA_028726625.1 Prevotellaceae bacterium
CAAGGCCCCTGCCAGATATGACGGAGGAGGAACTCACGAAAATGCTACCTTCAAACTTCAAATAACCAATAACCCTTATATGCTGCCAGACATATAAGGGTTGTTTGTTAGTGTGAAAGACGGCTAATATTGGATGGTTACAATGAAGGAGGCCTCTTTGACAAGTTTGCCTTGTTTGATATCAAAGAGAAACTATCAGCACTCAAATAGTTACAAACAACGCACAAGCTAGTCAAATCAAAAATCCCGATTGGTCAGCAATGCGACCAATCGGGAATACATATAGATTTGCTTTACAGTGCAATTATATATCTAAAAATAATATCCACTGAACAACATGGATGGGTGTAGGGCAATCAATAATGCGCACAACACATCCCGCCACTTATTCAGCAGCCTCTTCAGCGTTTTCAGCTGCTGGGGCTTCTGACTCTTCTGTTACTTCAGTTTCTGCAACAGGTGCTTCAGCATTTGCAGCCTCTTCAGCAGGTTCTGAAACCTTCTTCGTTTCAGTTGCTGGCTCTTCCTTTGGAGCGTTTTCAGCTATTACTTTCACAGGAACCTTCACTTCTACTTCCTTATGGAAGTGAATGACAGCCTCATAGTCACCTACCTTCTTGACGTCACGCATGGTGACAATCTTGCGGTCGATGTCGAAGCCTTTCTTTGCCAGTTCTTCAGCCACAGTAGCAGCGGTAACCGAACCGTAGGTAACACCAGTAGCAGAAACCTTGGCCAGTATTTCCAAAGCTACATTTTCCAATGCGGCAGCCTTCTTCTCAGCCTCGGCCTTCAAAGCAGCCAGCTTGTGAGCCTGCTGTCTCATGTCCTCTGCAAGAACCTTCTTAGCCGATTCTGATGCGATGACAGCCTTGCCAGTTGGAATCAAATAGTTACGTCCGTAACCCTTCTTTACATTCACTATATCGTTCTTGTATCCAAGACCGATGATATCTTCTTTCAGTATAATCTCCATTCTGTTTCCTCCTCCTTATTTATTTCATCAAATCGGTTACGTAAGGAAGCAGTGCAATCTGGCGAGCACGCTTAACAGCCTGTGCCACACGACGCTGATACTTCAAAGATGTTCCAGTAATACGACGTGGCAAAATCTTGCCTTGCTCGTTCAAGAATTTCTTGAGGAACTCAGGATCCTTATAGTCAATATATTTGATACCGCTCTTCTTAAAACGGCAATACTTTTTCTTCTTAGTGTCCACTGAAGGTGGAGTCAAATAGCGAATTTCTGATTTATTCTGTGCTGCCATGATTATACCTCCTTTTTATTTGCATATTTCTGCTTTCTCTTCAATGCATACTCTGCAGCATACTTGTCGAGCTTAACAGTCATATAACGAATTACTTTCTCGTCGCGACGGAAGCCGGTTTCGAGTGTTTGTACCAATGTGGGCTCACCCTTGAACTCAAACAGGCAATAGAAGCCCGAGTTTTTCTTCTGAATTTGGTAAGCCAGTTTCTTCATACCCCAGGCCTCTTCATTCAGAATCTCAGCACCATTGTCGGTGAGCAGCTTCTTGAACTTAGCGACCGTTTCCTTCATCTGTTCATCAGACAAAACGGGAGTCAAAATGAAAACGGTTTCGTATTGATTCATACTACTTTAAAAATTAATGATTAAATATTTTTTGCAAATTGCGGTGCAAAGGTACTGTTTTTTTGCAAGTCTGCCAAATAATTTTCGTACTTTTGTCGACAAATACAGATTACTGATGAGAAACAAGTTATCTCCCACGATGGCACTCTACTGCGTATACCTAGGGGTGTTTATCCTCGTACTCAGCCATGTTACTGGCTGGAACAGGATGAACGGTATATTGCTCACGGCTTTATTGCTCATTTTTTGGGGTATTGTCGGTTATATTCTCATCCAAAAGCATCAAGACAAATACTAAACTTCAGGCAGCTTGTTTTTCTTGTCCATACCTATCACTGCCTACCTTGTTTGCAGGTACCTTGTTTACAAGTACCTTTCATGTCATTGAGTAGAATACTGTTAGTATCTGTTTTATATTATTATACAACTAAATGCTCAACTCATATTTTCCCTCAAACGTGATATTTACTTTAATTACATAACTTGTTGTAGTGTCGGGTATTGGCAGGTACGCTTTAAAATTCACGCTCTGTGAGGAATGATGATCAAAAACAATGTCTGAAAGAATACATTGCGTGTAAAATTGTTGCGGGATGAATTTTTGAAAGTCTGCTTTTTTGAAATCTCGTGAGAATAATTTGTTGGCACCATTGTAAACACTGATGTGTACAATGTTATCATAGTAAACGTTGCCCACCTCAACACCTTCGTCGGTATAAGAATTCTTGATGATTTTATACGTTGTAGGGTTTACCTGAACATAAAGGTGGTAACGCTGTTTACCGGCATTGATGACAGTATCGCGTTTGATTAAACTATTTTGGTTTAAAGCCACAGGTTGTTTGCGCATAAAGGCAAATTCGTTCTCTGGATTGTCACTCTTCACCAAACGAACCACGTCACCATACTGGTTTTTGAATTCAAAAAGATGCTCCGTCTGGCGTACGATAGCATATTTGACGGCCGACGAGCTTTGTAAAATCAGTGAGTCTTGAACAATCTTGAAATAGACAGGGATGCTGGTTGAGTCGGGATAATAAATCGTATCATTTTGAACTTTGAAAACAACATCTTCTTCGTCTTCATTCAACCAGATGCCTTGCAGGAGCTGCTTGGCCTTCACATCCTCTTGCGCCAATGCTTTCTCGTCCTGTTTACTCTTATTTGCACAACTAGCAGCAAAGAACATAAGGACGACTAGAATAACAGTTGTGGAGATAGATGTTTTCATCGCTACATAAAGACGTTTTTGTGTCAAAATCCTAATGCAGAATCAATCAAAAAGTTCTGCATCAGCTAAAGAGCACGCTTTTAAATCTTTTTCACTGGTCACTATCTTATCTTTGTCTATGGGCCAGATGATATTAATCGTTTCATCATCCCAACGTATCCCTGCCTCTTGTGCTGGTGCATAGGGATTATCCACTTTATAAGTAAAGATGGCCTCGTCACTCAATACCAAAAAGCCATGAGCAAAGCCGCGGGGAATAAACAATTGACGCTTGTTATCCTCGCTCAACTCTACACTGACGTACTGGCTGAAAGTCGGTGACGACTTGCGAAGATCAACTGCCACATCAAGCACACGGCCTTTGATAACCCTTACCAATTTAGCTTGCGAATACTTACCTTTCTGGTAATGCAATCCACGCAAAACCCCAAAACTGGATTTCGATTCATTGTCTTGAATAAATTCAACCTGTCCAATTTGTTTCTGAAAATCAACCTGCTTCCATGCTTCAAAAAAATAACCACGCGCATCCTCAAACACTTTTGGTTCGATGATCCATACTCCTTTGATTTTTGTTTCTGTGTACTTCATTATTGACTCTTCTGAACGTATTCTATAAAGCAAAGGTACCACAATTCAACAGAACTGCAAAGTTTTTGTTGCTTTTATTTGTTACCGTTGCAATTTTCACGTTTTTAGTTGCTCTATTCGTAAAAAAACAATAAATTTGCAAACGTGATTGAATTGGAAAAACATATCGAAACGCTGCTCTTGGACAATGACTGTGTCATCATTCCAAATTTTGGTGGGTTCATGGCTCATCCCGTTCATGCTCACTATGAAGAGCAGGATCAGCTGTACTATCCCCCACTCCGCACCATTGGGTTCAATCCACAACTTACCATCAACGATTCATTATTGGCACAGTCTTATGTAGACGTATACGACATCAGTTATCCCGAAGCTCTTCGGAGAATCGAGCGTGAGGTCATTGAGATCAAAGAACACCTCTCAAACGAGGGACAATTCCACTTGTCAGACATTGGCACGCTACATTATAATAATAGTGAGGGGATATTTACATTCATACCATGCGAGGCTGGCATCTTGACGCCCACCCTGTATGGTCTGAGTTCATTGGATATAGCCCCTATTTCAAGCGTCACTTCTATTCAACAAGCTACTCAAACAAGCTTTATTGAACAAACTGAATCACAGCGCAATAAGGCTGATCATGCAGAAACCTCAAAGCCATCGGAAAAGCAGCTCATGCCCACAGAAGTGAAGCTACCTGACACTGATGATGACACGAGCAAAACCATCCAGGTAAAGGTCAGCGTCATCAGAAACCTGGTTACAGCTTGTTTAGTAGCCGTGGCGTTCTTTTTGTTTCCGACATCACTAAACCACCAGGGAAACAATGCCAAATTGTTTGGAAACATTGATACCAGCTTGCTGTATCATATCATGCCCAAAGACATTATCACAGGCTCTGTCGACTTGCCAAATGATGCGCCTGAGAGAACCGAAGCAAAGCCCATTTTAAAAGAAACAAAAGCGGCTGAGCCTATTAAGAAAGAGGTAGAAGAGGTAACAACAGCCTACGTGATTGTTTTGGCCAGTAGAGTAACGGTCAGAAACGCAAACGCATTTGTAGAAAAGTTACATCAAGCAGGCTATTCCCAGGCAAAAGTTTACACGAAGAATAAAAGCACAAAAGTCATCTACGGACAGTATGAAACCGAACGAGCAGCATACAATGCCTTGAACAACCTTCAAAACAAAAAGGAATTTGCGGATGGTTGGGTTTTAAAACTATCCCCCATTTCCTCTCATTAATAACCTGTAACATTGAAAAGAGTTCGATGTCCCAAATGTGACAATTACATCACATTTGACGAGACAAAATATTCTAACGGTCAATCTTTAGTTTTCCAATGTCCTGAATGTAACAAGCAATTCAGGATTAAGATAGGTGTATCCAAACTGAAAGAAAGACAAAAAGACATGAAAATCGATGAAAACGCTCATCAACAAGCCTACGGAGCTATTGTTGTTATTGAGAACGTTTTCCACTACAAACAAGTTCTTCCCCTTCAGTTCGGCGTCAATCACATTGGACGCTACGTCAAAGGAAACGACATTGAGTGTCCTATCGAAACGACCGACCCAAGCGTTGACCTGACACACTGCAACATCACGGTGTCCAAAGACAAGCATGGCAAGCTGAAGTACGAGCTCAGCGACGGCCCCAGCTATACCGGTACATTCGTAAACAACCAACTACTGGGTGACCGCGAACGCCGAATCATCCGAGAAGGTTCGCTGTTTACCATCGGGGCAACCAGCATTATTTTACGAACGTCTGACCAGGATGATGAATAAAAAGCGAGTCACGTGCCATATTTTTTCAATATCGTTAGACTGTCGTAGTCTGGAGTTTATTCCGATAGAGTAAGACTCACATGGTTACTTTCACGGAGCAAACACACTCTCTTCCTCTCAACAGATAGTTATAGGTAAATGTATTGACAGAGTTGTAGATGGTATATCCATATTGTTGTTGGTTCAGAATGTTTCTGATGTCAAGGGAAACCTTGACAGCTTTCTTTCGATAGGATAATCCCATATCCAACAAGCTCATTACCTTTGTTACATCTTTCGTCAATTCATTCTTGACAATATCAGCAGAGGTGTCAAACGTGAAGCCATTGAATGGCATGATTTTCAATGATATCTTATGCTGTTGGCTCAGATAGCTGTTGCTCTGATACTGGGTGGAAAGATAAGTCTTAGCAAACATTCCATGATAATCTAACTCCACATACTTACAGGGTTGTGAAGTTAGTTCTGGAGCGAAAATCCAATTCTTCCACGTGTATTTCTGCTGAACATTATTCTGCAAAGTTGTTTGTCGTTTCCATTGATAAGCACCATTTACTGAAATTTTGGTCTTGATAGGCTCTATAAATTTTGTTATACCGATTTGCTCCATCAAACTTCTTCCTGTGTTTGGGGCGTATATTTTCGACATGGTGACGAGCTTCGAGCTTGCGTTTTGGCTCAAAAGCAAGTTGTTCTTTTCCTGATTATAAAGAAAGTCTACATTGAGAAACCACATTTTCAGTGGTATCTTATAGTCGTAATGTAGCGAGGCATTCCAACTTTTATTGTCTGCCAGTACACCAGAGCCAATTTTCAACGAGGTGTCATTGATTCTGACAGGTGCTTTCAAGAAGTCCAGAATGTCACCAAAGTTACGGGAATAGAATAAATTGGCACGCAGCACAGAACGAGAAGTTACCTTATAGTTGCCATACACGCTTGGACAAATAGAATAAAACCAAGAGCCAGATGATGATGCCGACATGTGGTCTCTATGCGCGATATAGTCTATGCGCATCGGCATTCCCAATCGAAAGACATATTTATATTGAGGATGCGAATACTCATATTGTGGTGCCAACGCCATTCTGAGGTTCTGCATACTCACGTCGTTGCTTTTATCTGTGGGCTGCAAGTTCGTCTTCACCTTATTAATATAGTAGTTCAGCAACAAAGGCAAATAGATGCGAGAGTTGAGATGCTTCTTTGATACAGAGATAGTGTTCTCTGTTCTGAACGTTTGTCCATTGGCATTTTGCACCACATCACCGGCAGTTTCCTTGTCAAGCATTATCTTTCCCATAGGCGAACCTTGATATGACAATACAGATGTAACCGACCAACGCAAATCCTTGTGATTCCACAAGGTAGAGAACTTGTTGTTCACATGAAACTCTCGCATAGTTTGCTTTTGGTTAAAGAGTAACCCGTTTTCCCTTGTTGGCAATTCTGATGTTAGAAAAGAACCTGTGCCAGACAAAGTGTTTCTGAGATAAGTCTTATCCGAATTGTCTTTATATTCCAACAGAATGCTCGGACGATGTACAGTTAATAGAGGTGAATACGCTTGGGCAATCATAATATGATGGTCTGCATCCGCATAACTTCTCGTCAAACTATAATCGTACTTACTTTTGGCATAGCTATAACCTATATTCCCTTTTAAGGTAACATCCTTTTGAATCTTTTTCAATAGGTTGAAAGATACCAACCTGTCTGTTGGTGAAGCATATCTGTCAACGTCAATAGGAGGTGTAGAAGCAGAAAGATTCCCCAATAAATTAGATACTGTAGATGACGTCTCTTGCTTGGCAAAGTGATTGGTTCCGTCTGTCAAAGCAAACTGATTGATGTTGCCACCCTTTAGTGAAGCCAACATTTGGAAGTTTGACATGAAGAGCATTCCTGCGCCATTCACTTCATACAAAGTATGCTTACCCACACCAAGCGACGCACCATAAGAGCCAACTGGTTTGAACTTTGCCTTGTTGCTCATTTTTACATTAATTGCCACATTGTCGTTAAAGACATCCTTTTTGGCTTTCACAGCTTGATGGTTGCTCAACACTTGCACGGTGCTTACTAACGAAGCAGGAATGTTAGTGGTTGCTATGTTATATCGTCCACCCAACAAATCCATGTTATCAATGTAAAAATTAGAAATCTCCTTGCCCAGATATTTGATGGAACCTTTGTCTTCTACTTCAATGCCTGGGAGCTTCTTCAAGGCATCTTTCAAAGTGTAGTCATTCTTTCCTATATACGAGGCTAAGTTGTAAGACAGGGTGTCACCTCGTTGGTAGATGGCAGGAGCTTTTACCACAACTTCTTTCAATGCAGTTGTTTTCTCTTTCAGGGTGAAGTCGCACTTCTGTGAGATATTCTTGATTTCTCTCTTAGCTTTCTCATATCCAATGGTTTCGGCTGTGATGATGAGCTGTTTGGCATCTGTCTTCAGCGTTAACTGATAAGTCCCCTTTTCTGATGTTCGTGCAAAAGCTAAAGTTGCTTTGCCAGCAGTTGCCTTTACGATGACTCCTTCCAAAGCCAAACCAGTGGTATCGCGCACTATTCCTGTAACTACACTTTGGGAAAAAGAGGAGTTACAGAGGTAAGTCAACAGCATGAAAATCAAGAATATTCGCCTATTCATCAATGTGCAAGGTTTACTTCAATTCCAGCGGAACATATCCATTAGGGCGAACTCTCACCACCACACCATTGACCAAGGTTTTATATTCGCCGTTATCGAATTTCTGAACACTCATCTCGCTGATGGCTTCCCCAGGGATGTTGCCCATCGGATTTATCTCAAACTTGTTCTTCGCTTTAATAAATTGCTCTCTTGAAATGTTGATGGTGTTAGTGTATGGCTTCAAGTTCATCGGAGTGTTGGATTTACGGAACGTGATTGCCTTGAACTGATGTATGTTTTCTGCATCGTTAGCCGCCAATACCAATCCTGGCAAACCGCAAAGTTTCCAAGGTCCAAATGATACTGGTATCTCAGAAGAATACCAAACCGTCCACGTTCTGCCACCATATTCTCCCACTGCCTTTTGACAAGTGTATCCACAGACAGTGTTAGTTTCCTCTGAAAGGTTCCAATTGATGGGGGTGGCGCTCTCGGTATAACTGTAATAATTCGGTGTGATGACACTATAAACAGTCAACTTACCTTTAGGTTCATTTTGGGAAACAGACTGGTCGAAGAGCATATCGTTTCTCGTTTCTTGTGCCTTGAACTTTTGGATGTCTGCTTCGGGAGCCTTGCAAGCTATGGCTGAGTCTACTTGAAAGGTGGTATAATCAGAAAACTTTGCTGTGTTTCTGCCAATTTGAAGGATGGTAGAGGTTGCATCAATAGAACCTTTGGTGTTCTTTACTTGATACTCGTAGATGCACTCGTATTCATCTATGGGAGAAGAACTTGCATTCTGTCCGAATGCTACAGATGTTAAGCTTACAGCAGCTGTCAGTAAGACAAACTTTTTCATATTCTATGTTTTTTATAGTTGTTACTCATGTAATTTCGGTTGACTCATGGGAAAATTTAAAGATGTGGAAGGCTCAACTCTTGAAGTAGATTGACACTTCACAACCCTGTTGGTTGAATTTATTCAACCAACACATATTTGAATATATGTCATCATTGTTGCTAAATTACAATAAATCTCGTAAATTCGGTAATACTTTACAGATTGTTTTATGAAATACCCAACACCTTAACAAGTTTTAAACTTCGCAAGATGATACGTCAACCCACGGCTCTTTCATTGAAACAAGGTTGTTCGGTGTAAAAAAAACACCATGTTCTTTTGTATGAACACGAATGGAACTACCATTTTCGACGCGATGTGAAAATAATGCTGGAGGACAATCAACGACACCCGCCTTTTTTGTTAACAAACCTTTCGTTTGTTAAACCGATTCGTTTTCTTTGACAAAAATAAATTGAAAAATAGACATAATTAGGAGATTACTTAGGCATTCAAAGTCTTAAACTCATCATGTTTTACATTATTCACATGGAATTAATCTGCAATTAACATGCTTTTACCGTCCAATTTACATGCTTTAGCCGCCCAATCTCAATCCTATTAAAGGTCTTTTTTACACTAAATAGAGGGTTTTACGCGCCAAACACATTGCTTTTTGATTTCACTTTGGGACTAAAATCGCATAATATACTAACAGTCAAACAGATAACACAACTCTATCATGATTCGCTTATTTACAACACTCGAACAAGTTGGTTGAAAAAACGTCCAGCATTTGTGTTAAAAAGACGTTGCGACAGAAGGCATTTCACAGGTGAACCACCCGTTCGATTAAATAACAAAAAACGATAAGCAACATGGTTAAATAATAGAGCCATGTACGCCAACCAACTCTTTTCCACCCCGAGAGGCTTATAATTCGGAAAAATTGCCTAAATTTGCATCATACTTCAAGCGTATAAAATGTTTCGTTTAAAAGTAAAAAGACCAACAACGACCTCAATTGTAGGACAACCATTCTTGGCTATGTCATACCCCAACTGGCATTAAACAAAATCATCAAAAGGAAAAATCAGATATGTTAGTAGATTATCAAAAAGTTCAAATATTTCAAGCAGACAATCACATCTTGCAAGACGTTGACTTCAAAGTAGACGAAGGAGAGTTTATCTATATCATCGGGAAGGTAGGTTCTGGCAAGAGTTCGCTGCTTAAAACCATGTATTGCGAATTGGATATCGAAGGCGATTCAGATACAAAAGCTGAAATCCTTGACAGAGATATCACAAAGGTAAAACGCAACGAAGTGCCTGCGTTGAGAAAAGAAATGGGGATTATCTTTCAAGATTTCCAGCTTCTTCATGACAGAGATGTTTACAAAAACCTGTATTTCGTTTTGAAAGCAACAGGGTGGAAAGACAAGAACGAGATTAACCAGCGAATTGATGAAGTGCTCAATGATGTGGGTATGATTGAGAAGAAGTACAAGATGCCTTACGAACTCTCTGGCGGTGAGCAGCAACGTATAGCCATTGCGAGAGCTTTGTTGAACAAGCCGAAGATTATCATCGCCGATGAGCCTACCGGTAATTTGGATCCAGAAACGGCAAGTCACATCGTAAAGTTACTGAAAGACATCACCCAAACGGGAACAGCGGTGGTGATGTCCACACACAACATCCCCATGTTAGACAAATTCCCAGGTATTGTATATCGTTGCAAAGATGGACACATCGCAGACATCACGAACGAATACAACAAAATTGACTTGCAAGAAGAAGCCGAGAGCGACTCGCAACCGTGTCCATCGGTTGAGTGATAGACAATTCATATACGAAGCAATGTAAATATAATCATGATGAAGGTGATGAAATTTGGGGGAACCTCTGTAGGTTCTCCAGAACGAATGAAGAATGTAGCTTCACTCGTAACACGGTCAGGTGAGCAAACATTTGTTGTCCTGTCAGCCATGTCCGGCACTACCAACACGCTGATAGAGATAGCCGATTATCTCTACAAGAAGAATCCGGAAGGCGCCAATGAGGTAATTAACACATTGGAAGAGAAATACATGCAACACGTAGACGAGTTGTATGCGACGGATGAATACAAGTCGAAGACCCGCCAGTTCCTGGTAAGCGAATTCGAATATCTTCGTTCGTTTACCAAAGATCTTTTTACATCGTTCGAAGAGAAGTGCATTGTAGCGCAAGGCGAAATCATGAGTACCAACATGGTGGTAAACTATTTGCAGGAGCAGGGTGTTCACGCAGTTCTTCTATCGGCTTTGGATTTTATGAGAACAGACAAGAATGCTGAACCAGACCCACCCTACATCAAGGAAAAACTCTCTGCCATCATGGCTGACAATGAGGGCTACCAAATTTATATCACCCAAGGCTTTATCTGCCGAAATGCTTATGGAGAGGTAGACAACCTACTGCGAGGCGGTTCCGACTACACGGCTTCTTTGATTGGAGCAGCGCTCAACGCTGAAGAAATTGTCATCTGGACCGACATCGACGGCATGCACAACAACGACCCACGCATCGTTGACAAGACTGATGCCGTGCATCAACTCAACTTTGAAGAAGCTGCCGAGCTGGCTTACTTCGGAGCCAAAATCCTCCACCCCACCTGCGTCCAGCCTGCCAAATACGCAGGCATTCCCGTTCGACTGAAGAATACGATGGAACCCGATGCATACGGCACGCTCATTGACAACGTGATAGTTCGTGGAAAAATCAAAGCAGTTGCGGCCAAAGACAACATCGTTGCCATCAAAATCAAATCGTCCAGGATGTTGCTTGCGACTGGATTCCTAAGAAAAGTGTTTGAGATTTTTGAAAGCTATCAAACGCCCATTGACATGATTGCCACCAGCGAGGTGGGCTTGTCCATGAGCATTGACAACGCCACGCATCTGGATGAAATCGTTGATGAATTGAAAAAATACGGTACCGTGACCGTTGATACCGACATGTGCATCATCTGCGTCGTTGGTGATTTAGACTGGAGCAATGTTGGATTCGAAACACTTGCCTTGGATGCCATGAAGAACATTCCGGTTCGCATGATTTCCTATGGTGGCAGCAATTATAACATTTCTTTCTTGGTGAGGGATGCTGACAAGAAGCGAGCGTTGCAAAGTTTGAGTGACTTGCTGTTTGAAACAACCTGTGCGAACGGTAATTAACGGGAAGCTATGCATCAGTTGGTTTCATTAGACAAACTTAGCACCAAGCAAACGCCGTTTTATTATTATGATACGGCTTTGCTGAAAGAAACGCTCCAAGCCATCAAGACTGAAATTGAGCCTTATGAACGTTTCCAAGTTCATTATGCCGTCAAGGCAAATGCCAACGCAAAGCTACTCAACATCATCAGTCAGGCCGGATTAGAGGCCGACTGCGTGAGTGGTGGAGAAATACTGGCTACCATTGATGCAGGCTTTTCACCCAACAAGATTGTTTATGCTGGCGTTGGCAAAAGTGACTGGGAAATCGCTTTGGGCATTGACCAAGAGATTCTTTGCTTCAACGTTGAGAGCATTGCCGAGCTTGAAGTTATCAACGAGATTGCTGAAAAAAAAGGTAAAATCGCACGCATTGCCTTGCGAATCAACCCTGACGTGGAAGCTCATACCCATGCGAACATCACGACAGGACTGGCCGAAAACAAGTTTGGTATTGCCTTGTGTGAGATGAAAACCGCCCTTGAGGCGTGTTTGCGGATGAAGAATGTGAGGTTTACCGGCCTACATTTTCATATCGGTTCACAAATTCTTGACATGCGTGACTTTGTTTCTTTGTGCGATCGAATCAATCAATTGCAGGAAGAACTGCACCAACATCATGTTCATGTTGAGCGTATTAACGTTGGCGGAGGATTGGGTGTGAACTACGAACATCCTGACCAGCAACCCATTCCTGATTTCAAAGCATATTTTCAGACATACGCCCAGCACTTGAAGTTGTACCCACATCAAACACTACATTTCGAACTTGGACGCTCTGTCGTTGCACAATGTGGAAGTTTAATCACCAAAGTGCTGTACGTCAAACAAGGCGTACGCAAAAAGTTTTGTATCGTTGACGCCGGTATGACCGATTTCATCAGACCCGCTCTGTATCAATCGCACCACCAGATAGAGAATCTTTCCAGCAATGACGCTCATGAAACCTATGACGTGGTGGGGCCAATATGTGAGTCGAGTGACGTGTTTGCCAAAGCCATTGATTTGAACCAATGTCATCGCGGCGACCTGTTGGCCATCCGGTCTGCGGGTGCTTATGGCGAAGTGATGGCCAGCCAATACAATTGTAGGAAACTACCCGAAGGTTATTTAACAGAAGATTTATAATATTGTAGAATCATTCGTGTCTATGTTTTTTGACCAGTTGACCATCATATTAAGCTCTATCACGCTGCTGCTTGCAGTGGCTGCTCCTTTTTTTTCTCCCTTCTATCGGTTTAGGAAAATCGTGAAGAGGCTTCAATCCTCCCACCTCCAGGAGAAAGAATCTGCTGCTTTGGACAGCTTTCAAGAAGAGAACTTTGCCCAAGAACCAACAAAAGCTTGCTCAATCCCTACGAAAACATCAGTTCCCATCACCGTACTGCTTACCGTACACGACCAAGCCAAGGAGCTGGAGATGCACTTATCCTCCTTCTTTTCACAGGAGTTTGACAACGATTTTCAGGTCGTTGTCGTAGCAGAGCAAGGTGACAGCGAGACTGAAGACGTATTGAAGCGGTATGAAAACGATTCACATCTTTACGCAACGTTCATCCCTTCATCCTCGCGCTACATGAGTAAAAAGAAGTTGGCTGTTACTCTTGGAGTAAAGGCGGCAAAGTATGAATGGATCATCATGACCGATGCCGGTTGTACACCCGCTTCTCCTTATTGGTTGCAATGCATGTCGAAGGCTTGCAATGAGAACAACAAACTGGTGCTGGGGTATAGCAACTACACGGCGAAAACAGCTGACTTTCGCCGACTTGAACAGCTGTATATAGAACTGTACCTTATGAAGAAGGCGGAGAACGGTATTGCCTATCGCACCAATTCTGCCAATTTGGCGTTTCGAAAAAGTATGTTTCTACAAGGAGAAGGCTATCGAGGCAACCTTCACCTGCTACGCGGTGAATACGATTTCATCGTCAACAAATATGCGGAAAAAGACTCATCCGCACTCATGATGGAGCAAGATGCATGGATTATAGAAGACGAGCCACTGCAAAAGAAATGGCTCAACAAGCATCTTTTCTATCAAGAAACACGCAAATATCTCAACCGGTCAACGCCCATGCGCATGCTGTTCAATTTGGATACGATACTCTTGCATACCTCCTACCTATTCATCTTGGCCATGATGGTATATGGTGGTGTACACATGAATTACACGTTACTCGTGACAGCCGTGGTTTCTTTGCTCCTTACGGTCATCCTGCGTGTACGATTTGCCAAGAGAACGCTTACATATTTCTTGGAAGATATCGCACTTTGGAAGGTCATACCCTTTGAAATCAGCATGATGTGGAGAAATCTATCTTACCGTTTGAGATACGTCAGAGCAGACAAAAACGATTTCACCAGCCATAAACTATAGTGATGAGAGTAGAACTATACATGTCCAAGAAGGCAGCGGGCAGTCCCGACTATCAAGCTCATCTGTTGATGATTCAACAGTATCTTCAGAGATACGACGAGATAGAGCTGTCTCATGAGTTCCCCGACATCGTGCATGTTTTCGGAGCTTGGGATGCTTCGGCTCATAAGAAATTGGAACAATGTCACAGATTATTGATTCCAATAGCCTTCTCTTCCTTGGGACAACTGGCTCCGTGGCATTTCCCAAAGCACCCAACTCCCACCCAAGTTTTGCAGACATCTGCCCAGAAAAAAGCAACCCAACAGGCTTCGGCCCTCATCGTTTGGGGAGGAATTGAAAAGCAGGAAATGGAAAAGAGGAAATGGAATGAGCAAATTCACGTCATACCCAATGCCGTGACTACCTCCATGATTTCGCCCGAAGAGATGGCTCATGAAACGATGAAGCTGTATCACAAGATTCTAGAGGCGCACGACCGGCTGACTCACCAACGCATCCGAGAGAAATTAACCATCTTTCTCAATGGCGAAAGTCCTGAAAAAGAGGTGTGCCATGCCCTTCTCTATCTGCGTTATCAATATCACCGTCGCAACATTAAGAAACAATCGTTGCAAGAACTGAACGATACGCTGAACAGCTTGGAATACGATGAAGACGTACTCAACGATATGCTGGAGCAGCTGAATGAAGCACAATTCGCGGCTCGTATCATGCAGGTTTTGAGTGAAGATTACCAACTTACAGAAGGGTTCATGTCATTAAATCCCCTTGATGACAAACACACCAAAAGGCTAAGAGAAGCCGTCAACACAATAGAACAGAATACAATAAAATAAATGGAAATGGAATACAAGCACCCTACCCCAGAAGATTTAAGATATTTAGAATTACTGTCACAGTCGTTTCCCACAATCGCCGATGCAAGTACCGAAATCATTAACTTGCAGGCAATTCTGCATCTACCCAAGGGAACAGAACACTTTTTGGCAGACATTCACGGAGAGAATGAGGCTTTTCAGCATGTGTTAAAGAATGCATCTGGCAACATCAAGCGCAAAGTGAGCGAACTCTTTGGCAACACCTTGCGAGAGAGTGAGAAGCGAGAGTTATGCACACTGATTTATTACCCCGAACAGAAACTGCAATTGGTCAAAGCTGCCGAACAGGATATTTACGATTGGTATCACATTACCCTGCACCAGTTGGTAATGGTGTGTCGTGATGTGTCCAGCAAATATACGCGCTCGAAAGTGAGAAAAGCACTGCCCAAAGATTTCAGTTACATCATTCAAGAGCTCTTGCACGAAAATGCTGGCGTTACGAATAAGGTGGCATATTACAACGTTATCCTTGAGACCATTATCTCTACTGGACGTGCCGATGACTTTATCATTGCCTTGGCACACGTCATTCAACGACTGGTGATAGACCAACTGCACATCTTGGGCGATGTGTACGACCGTGGACCGGGTGCACACATCATCATGGACACCATGGAACACTACCACAGTTGGGACATTCAGTGGGGAAACCACGACGTGCTATGGATGGGGGCATGTGCAGGAAATAATGCGTGTATCTGCAATGTCATCCGCTTGTCGCTGCGATATGCCAACCTCACCACCTTGGAAGAGGGGTATGGTATCAACTTAGTGCCATTAGCTACCTTTGCCATGGAGACCTATGGAGACGACCCTTGCGAGGCTTTTTATCCCAAACTCAGTGGGGGTTCCAAAGAAGTAGCAGAGAAGACGCTGCGCCTCACAGCACTCATGCACAAGGCAATTGCCATTATTCAGTTCAAGGAAGAGGCACAACTCTATGAACGTCATCCGGAGTGGAAGATGCAAAACAGAGCACTCTTCAACTTTGTGAACTATAAGAAGGGCACTATCACATTGGACGGAAAAGAATATGAGCTTCACGATCATTATTTCCCCACAGTAGATCCTAATCATCCCAATGAATTGACGCCCGAAGAAAAGGAACTGATGCAACGACTTCGCCATTCGTTCATGGTCAGCGAGAAACTGCACAAGCACATGCGATTGCTTTTGCAACATGGGTGTATGTACGCCATCTTTAACGGCAACTTGCTGTTTCACGCCTCTATCCCACTCAACGAGGACGGCACATTGAAAGAAGTAGAGATTTATCCCGGACGGAAATATGTGGGAAGACAATTGATGCACCAGACGGGCATGATGATACGTACCGCCTTCCAACATGACGCTCCAAACGATGAACACCAATATGCCATCGACTATTTCCTCTACCTGTGGTGTGGTCCCGATAGTCCTTTGTTCAACAAGTCAAAGATGTCCACCTTCGAGCGATATTTCATTGCCGACAAAGAGACGCACCATGAAGAGAAGGGTAACTACTTCAAACTGCGTAATCAAGAAGCAATAGTGGACCAAATCTTGGATGCCTTCGACGTAAAAGACCCCAATCGACACATCATCAACGGCCATGTCCCCGTACATGTGATGAATGGCGAGAATCCTATCAAAGCCAACGGAAAGCTCATGGTGATTGACGGAGGCTTTTCACAAGCCTACCACAAAGAGACTGGTATTGCTGGCTACACCTTGGTGTACCATAGTAGAGGTTTCCAATTGGTGCAGCACGAGCCTTTTACCAACACCGAAGATGCCATTTTGCAAGGCACGGATATCATCGGAACGACGCAAATTGTTGAGATGAGTGCACACCGCATGCTGGTGGCAGACACGGACAAAGGTGCAGAACTCAAACAACAAATCAAGGACTTGGAAGCACTGCTCGATGCTTATCGCCATGGTGTGTTGAAAGAGAGAGACCGTCAGATGCGAAAATAATGGCGTAATGGACATTTGGTAGGCTGAAAAGCTCCAGATGTCCTTTATTTATTACCTTTGTGCCATTTGAAAACCTATGAATAAAAAACATGTGTATTCTGTGGCAGCTCAAATGTTAAAAAGAACGGTCATCGTCGGGGGATGCAAATGTATTTTTGCGGTGATTGCAAGAAGCAATTTCAAGGCGGTCGCCGCATTGACAGTACAACATTATGGCAAAGCTATCTGACAGAGAAACGAACCGTCAAAGAACTGTCAGTTATGCATAAATGTTCGGAGAGAACAATACGCAGAAAACTGAAGTTGGTAGCAGAGAGTTTTAACCCTTCCTTTCCTAAGGAAGCAACTGTCATAATTGATACAACATATTTCTCCAGAACATTTGGTGTAATGTTATTCCAAGATGCAACTTCGGGAAAGATCCTTTATCGCAAATTTGTTAAGAATGAAACCAACAAGGAGTATCTCTCTGGACTTGAAGATATAAAAGATGGAGGAACAAAGATAGTGGCGGTAGTCTGTGATGGACACACAGGGCTTTTACAGGCTATAACCTCCTGCCCGGTACAAATGTGCCAGTTTCATCAATTGCAAATCATCAGAAGGCTTCTGACAAATAACCCTCATTTGCCTGCAAGCATAGAGTTGCTGGCATTGGCAAGGAAGATGTTTACCATTGGAAAGGAGCAGTTCTTAATGGAATTTGGTAAATGGTGTGCCCGGTGGGAGGATTTTCTGAATGAAAGAACTACTCTTATTTCAGGCAAGACCACTTATACACACAGACGACTTAGGACTGCCAAGAGGTCTTTAAAAACACATCTCAAGTGGCTCTTTACATATGAAGAACATACGGAGGTAAACATACCGAATACAACCAATATGTTGGAAGGCTACAACTCACAACTTAAAAGAGCTTTACTGAACCATAACGGATTAAGCGATACCAACAAAAAGAAGTTTATTGATGGATTTCTGAATATAACAAAGTAGGCAGGAAATTGCCAGCCTACCATTTGTCCATTACAAACATCTGGAGCTTTTTCAGCCTACCAAATGTCCATTACGCCAGAAAAGAAAGTAAATTGGTCTGAAAGTAGGGCCAGGTAAGGATTTTCCGCTTAGCGTATGGTCAGTAAACCAAATGGACCTGACGTGGAAGCAACATAGCGAGTGAGGAAATTTTTCTCACCTCGAGAACCCTTAATGATATTCCCTCCCGTGTTCATATTGTATTCACGGTGACAATTGTTACACGTTGCAATACCGCTGGATGACAGGGTTAAAGGGTAATTTCTGCGTGGTATCGTGAGCCAGTCGAAGCAATTGGGACACTGGTTGTCGTAAGCATAGAAGATGGGGGGATAGTCTAAGTTGCCAAAGCCAACGATCACGCCATTGTTATAACCAAAGGTAAGAGCCGTTCTTTGGTCCCTCGAGTTGAAAATGGACATGCTTTGGCTGCCTCGGTTGTTTTTGAAAGCGAAATAAGTTGCACCGCCTTTCATGGTTTGTTGTACCAAACAAAACACGCCAGGCGATGTGGCGTTCATCGCACTGGCCAGCGTTGCATCGTTGTGTTCTTGGTTATTGATTGCCACGAAGCACCGAACAGAACTGTATTGGTTCTGATTTTCTCCGCACGATGACAGCAACAGGGGCAGGAAAAGAAATAGAAATGTTCCTTTTCTATTCATCATAAGCATGCGTTTCAGACACCTCATCCCGTCTCTTTTCCTGCTTTTAACCTTATTCATACTGTATCATTTGCAAGGCATCAGCCACCTTTTCGATACCTTCTTGCAACGGTTTTTTCACCATGGCCTTGATGAAAGGGTTCACTTCGGCCTTCATCGTCAGCTTCATCTTGCTCGAGTGGTCGGTCACAGGCAATACCTGTATCCATAGATTGACAGGGATTGGACTCTTTTTCGTCTCGAACTTGATACACTTCGGTTCGTCTCTTTCGATGATATTGAGTTGTACATCACCCATTGGAGAATGGATAGAGATGGAATCAGCGTCAAAGGTTAGGTCCTTAATCTTATCTTCCGGTATTTTGTCGCGTACCTTCTCGATGTTTGTAAGGTCACTCAGCATGTTGTAAACAGACTGCTGTGAGTAAGGAATTTCGCGTACGGAACTTTCAAATTTGCTTGACATAATTTTGTAGCATGTATGATTTTTACTAAATGAGGAATTACTTTCGCCAGTTGGATGGGTCCTTTCGCCACTCGTTGAGCAACTCGATGTCGCTTTCTTGGATATATCCCGTGGCCAGTGCCTCAGCCACTACATGATCATAGTCGGTCAGGGTAACCAGCTTGACGTTGGCATCTGTGAACGCTTGTGCGGCGACAGGGAACCCGTAAGTGTAAGAGGCAACCATGCCAACAACGTCTCCTCCAGCTTTTCGAATGGCCTCTACCGCCTTCAAAGAGCTGCCTCCAGTAGAGATAAGGTCTTCGATAACCACTACCTTGGCACCCTCTTTCATCTCGCCTTCGATGAGGTTTTCCAGTCCATGATCCTTTGGTTTGCTTCTTACATATATCAAAGGCATGTTCAAGACATCAGCGATGAGGGCGGCTTGTGGGATGCCTGCCGTCGCCACACCTGCGATGACGTCTGCCTCGGGGAAGTGTTTCAAGATGGCATGCACCATCCCTACCTTCACAAAGGTGCGTATGTAGGGGTAAGAAAGCGTTTTTCTGTTGTCGCAATAAAAAGGCGATTTCCAGCCTGAAGCCCATGTGAAAGGCTCGTTGGGCTGTAGCTTGATGGCTTTGATGCGCAATAATTTGGATGCAAAATCTCTTTTTAATGTGTTATTTTCCATATCGTAAGTTGTTGAGTATATATTGCAAAGATAGTTGAAATCTCCTATATTTCAAAGGGATGAGCAGCTTTTTTGATGCCATTCGTTCAGTTCTATCCTTTTGCCCAACCCAAAGAAAGCACGCTGACGTGTACCCTTCCGTCCCGCTGCAGAGCCTTTCCGCAGGCGCAGATGGTGGCTCCGGTGGTCACGATGTCATCGATGAGCAGCACATGTTTGCCCACCAACCCCGCGTTTTCGGCCAGTTGAAAGGCGTCTTCTACATTCTCCGTGCGAGCCAACCGATTCTTATGTGTCTGGCTGTCCTTAAACTTCACACGTTTTAGTACATGCTTCATGATGGGCAACCCGCACACTTGGCTCACCCCTTTTGCGATTTCAAGGCTTTGGTTGTATCCCCTTTGACGCTCACGGCCCTTCGTCAGCGGGACGGGAATGATGCAATCGATGCCCTGGAAGAATCCTTTAGTCTGAAACTCCTCAGCGGTCAGGCATCCTAATTGTTCGCCTATCTCCGGATGATCGCCATATTTCAGGGCGTAAATCATGTGACTTGCCTCCGATCGAGCCTGATAAAAGAACAGTGCGGCCGCCCGTTCAATGGGGATGCGAGCCCAGAACAGTTGGGCCATCTCGTTGTCGTAGGCATCGTCTTCGTAGTGAGTGCGAGGCAAATGTAGGTTGCAAGAGGCGCACAACACCTGTTCGCCTTCGGTCAATCTCCGCCTGCATTCCACACAGGTGCGGGGAGATATCAGGTCAAGGATTCTGCTTATAAAACTAATCATCCATCCAATCGTCGGCTTGGTCGATACATTGTTTAATCTGTTCAATGTCAAATCCCCTACCCATGGCAAAGCGGATGAGCTTCATGCTGCGCTCATAGTCATTGCGCCCCGTAACAGATTTCCACTTACGTTGGATGAGTGGCCGCAGGATGGCGATGTAGTCTTCGTCCGGAACCTCATCGAGAACCCTGTTTGACACATCCTTCGACACCCCTTTATGATACAAGGCCTGCTCTATCTTGCGGCGTCCCCACTGGTTGTAAGTCATCTTGTCGTTGACAAAAGCCCGAGTGTAGCGTTCGTCATCAACGTATTTCCCAGCAATCAGACGGTCCATGATGCGCTCTTGAACCCCACTGTCTAAGCCCCAAAGGTTCATCTTCCGAACCATCTCTCCGCTGCAGTGTTCCGCCTTGGCACAAAGGGCAGACAGCTTGTTCCATGCCTCTTTTTCGGTTATTTCTTTCTTTTCGTTCATCATCGGCAATGTTTTCATGATTTTTCGGTTTGACAAGGGCGGATCGCTCTGGCCATTCTGTCCTTGTCAAAAGCATCTTTTCGGATTTCAATATCGATGAAACCTATGTTTTTGAGCATTTCTTCGAGTTGGTTTCTGTATAGTGGATTGATTTCAACATACAGCTTTCCACCGGGTTTGAGTGCTTCGATGGCATAGTTGGCAATGGCTTTGTAGAACAGCAGTGGGTCATTTTGGGGAACAAACAAAGCCGTAGATGGCTCGTATTTCAACACATTTTTCGCCATTTCCGCTGCTTCCGAAGGACAGATGTAAGGTGGGTTGGATGCAATAATGTCCCATTTCATCGAGTCTTTTGGCGCCGCTAAGGCATCCTGAAGCGCAAAACAAACAGGTGCTTCCCATGCCTTTGCATTTTCGCTCGCTATGCGCAATGCATCCTGAGAGATGTCCCACGCCGACACAACCGCACCTGGAATGTCCAAACTGAGCGTCACTGCGAGGCATCCCGAGCCTGTTCCGATGTCCAGAATCGTGATGGGATTCCCGTTAGCCGCTGTTTGTTCGCTGACAATCCACGCGCAAAGTTCCTCCGTTTCGGGTCGTGGAATCAGTACACCTGGTGCCACTTTGAACCTGCGACCGGCAAACTCAGCTTCACCTAATACATATTGTACGGGTTCTGCTTGCAGCAACCGTTGCATGATTTTCTCCAAAGAACGACCTTCTTCTGCCGATAAATCGTTAACTTTGCCACACAGAATATCGGTGAGTGTCAATCCATAACGCACCTCCAATACCGTTCTGACCACTGCTTTTGCTTCGGTTTCATCGTATAGAGGGGTGAGTTGTTTCCAAAGTTCCCGATAATTTTTCATGGCAACAAATATACTAAAAAAAATAAGAACATGAACCAAGAAGAGCTTGATAAAATGTACATGCGGCGCTGCCTTCAGCTGGCCAAGCAAGGCAGGGCTTTGGCCAAACCCAATCCCATGGTGGGTGCAGTGATTGTTTATCAAGGAAGAATATTGGGTGAAGGTTATCATGTGCGGTGTGGACAGGCCCATGCAGAGGTCAACGCCTTCGCATCTGTCCGTCCTGCGGACGAGCCTTTGCTGACGCAAAGCACGCTCTATGTCAGTTTGGAACCTTGTTGTCACACGGGCAAGACCCCTCCCTGCGCCGATTTGATTATCAGGAAACAGGTGAAACGCGTGGTGTGTGGCTGCATTGACCCATTTGCCCAAGTGCACGGACGCGGCGTGCAGAAGCTTCGTGACGCGGGCATTGACGTGACGGTTGGCGTGTTGGGCGACGAGTGCCGTGCGCTGAATCGGCAGTTCAACGTGTACAATACCCATGAACGACCTTATATTCTACTGAAATGGGCCCAAACCATCAATGGTTTTTTGGATGCCGACGGCAAGGCTTTGGCATTGTCCACACCATTCACCCAGATGCTGGTGCATCGGTTGCGGGCGCAGTACGACGCCATTCTTGTTGGTCGCGTGACGGATGAACGCGAGCATCCGCGCCTCACGGTGCGTGAATGGTCGGGCCCCGATCCCTTGCGCTTGGTGCTGCACGGCGGCATCACGCTCCCTCGGTTGTTGGCAGATTTGCATCAACAGCATGTGCAATCGTTGATGGTAGAGGGTGGAGCCAAGACGTTGCAGAGCTTCATCGATGCAGGTTTGTGGGACGAAATACGCGTGGAGACCAGTGGTTTGTTGGTCTCGGAGGGTACGAAAGCGCCCGTTTTACCAGCTGGACTGACTTTGCTTCAACGTGAGGTGTATGATGGTAATGTGGTGGATACGTTCGGTCGAAGGGAAACCTTGGACATCTGAACATCATGGTCGTCAAAGTCTGTCCCATTGGGTTGAAATCGCCTGGATATCTCATTGAAAAATAAAGATTTATGTATATAAAAACAAACTCATTGAGATTGAGTGCCAATCTCAATGAGTTTGCATGCCAATTGCATTGACATTGACACCCAAAGTCAATGCAATTAAATTACTATCAGCAAGCACTTGCTTTGCTGTTCAACTTTTTTACTTACGTTTCTTCACCTTCTTTACGCCCTCCACGGTCATCTTAACGGGTTTGATGAAGCCGTTTTTATCGAAATACATGCGGTCAATGCAGGTCTCACGATGGTTTCCATCGGTTTCTGTCAACGGACCGCTAACCCGGATAGCCCCATCCTCCTTCATACCGCATGAAGTTGTCGCTTGTCGTTTTAGGTTGTTTTGGTTTCGTTTTTGTTGTTGTTAGATAATCTTTGTTGGATGGCATCCATCTTCTTGAGGCGGTCTATAGAGTAGATCTTGCTGTAATGATCAAGGAAATCGAACAGCGCAAACGACTTCTCAAGCAACTGGTCGCCTTCAGGTTTCGACACCATATCAGCCTCTGCCAGATAGAGTTCGGCCAGCATTTCCATCTTGTAAAATCGCTTTTCCTCATCCTCATGGCCAAGGGCCTCGATGACTTTTTCCACTGGTTGCAGATGGTAGAAAGTGTAAGGACCAACATATTGGTCGTACAGTTTTTTGAGTTCCTCGTGCCTGTCGGTCACTTCTTTCTTCTCTAACAGTCGGGCCAGGGCTGCCAGAAATTCGCGGATAAGCCGCATGATGTAGTCGCGTTCTAACATATTATATGGTGTTTAGGGATTTATAGCATGTTTACCAAAGTGAATCTTGTTGTAGACTCTGTGTATAGTCATAGAGTTTTTTATAAAAAGGATGGCGCACCAGCGTGGGCACATGTCCTAAGATGATGAGCTTCATGCGGGCTCGTGTCATGGCAACGTTCATCCTACGCAGGTCACGAAGAAAGCCTATCTGTCCATCATCGTTTGCCCTGACCAGTGAAATGAGGATGACATCTCGTTCCTGTCCTTGAAAACCATCAACCGTGTTCACGCTGATGAGATGACGAAAAGGCTTGAAAAAGGGACGTTTTTTAATGAGTCGGCGCAAATACTGCACTTGTGCGCGATACGGAGAGATGATACCTACGTCGACAGCTTCGTCCAATAAGCGCTGTTTACCAATCTTATTGAAATACTGTTCCAGGGTGCTGAGGGTTAATTCAGCTTCATCTTCATTGATTCTGCCAAAGCTTTCACCCACAAAACGTTCTTGAAATGTGGGTGTGTCCGATGCAGATTCCTCGATGAAATGGGCGTTTTCTGCATGTTCCGCGGTGTCTATCCATTGGATGGGAACATCATAATCCAAGATTCCCCGATACTTAATAGCAGGCGCACTCTGCACTTTTCCGTGATAAAACCAGTCGCTCGAGAAGCGCATAATCTGGTCATTCATGCGATATTGCATGCCAAGCATCGTCACTACTTCTGGTTTATTCTCTACAATGCGCTGCATGAGCGTCTTGTCCAGACCTCCCTTTAAGGCAGCAATGCTCTTGATTGTCGGCGGCAATTGGCAGTGGTCGCCCGCCAACACCACGCGATGAACCTTGCGGATGGCTATCCAGCAGGCAGCTTCCAATGCCTGTGCGGCCTCATCAATGAACAATGTTTGATACTTTTGACCCACCAGAAGACGGTTTGCAGCACCTGTTAAGGTGGAAGCGATGACCCTTGCTTCTCCAAAAAGCTGTCCTTTGATGCGTATCTCCAATTCGGTAGCCCGCTCTTGGAGGCGTTCCACCTTTTGATGGAAGCCAGAACCAGCCGTCTTACGATGCTGTTTGAGTTGCCGCAGGGCTTTGCGTATGGCCCACAATTGCGGATAATCGGGATGTGATTCGAACCTTCGTTCGTAGGTAAACGATAGCATTTTATCGTTCACCCGTGTGGGATTGCCGATGCGAAGCACGTTCACACCTCGGTCAACAAGTCGCTCACTAATCCAGTCGACCGCCATATTGCTCTGCGCACAGACCAAAACTTGACTCTCACGCTTGAGGGTTTCGTAGATTGCCTCCACGAGTGTGGTGGTCTTGCCGGTGCCTGGAGGACCATGAACCACCATCACATCCTTGGCTTTCAACACTTTGTTCACGGCTTCTGCCTGCAGGTCATTGAGCCAAGGAAACCGAATGTCATCAAAAGTAAAGCACTCGGCAGTCTGCGAAGTTGAATAAAAAAGGTCGCGAAGATAGGCCAGTCGGTTGTCTTTGGCATTCATCACGCGGTCTAAGGCATCGAACATCAACCGATAAGAAGTCTCGTCAAAAAACAGTTGTACGCCCACCTGTTCGGCCGTTTGGATGGAGGTAACCATGCCATTGTCAGGCAATGTCACTACCATTCGGTCGTTATCGGCATAGCTCACCATACCCGTGAAGGGGAAATAAGAAAGTGATTTAGAAGCAACGGAAGCATTGTTTTTGCCCATTTCATCGTGTCTTCCTGCCTTCTGAACCATCTGAAAAAAGGCAACTGGTCGTCCGTATTCAAAATTGTGACTAATCTCTTCATCGGCAGGACGAAACACTTCTACCGCCAACTGATTGAGCGAGTTGTAAAAACTCTTGCCCACGCGGACGGGAAACCATGCATCACCGCGCTTTACCTTTCGGGCTATACCCACCATCTCCGTCTGCTTACGGAAAGCATCCTTCTCTGTTGCATACTCCAATTGGAGCAACAACTTCTGACGTTTGAGTTCTGAAATGGCCGATTGTGAGGACATAAGTACGGACAAAGATACGTATTTTAGCAAGAATTGACGAGCTGCGAACGTTATATTTTGCGTAATTCGCTATCTTTGCAACAGACATGCAGACCATTGAATTATACAATTTGTCCATCGGATACGGCAAACACACGGTCGTATCGGATATCAACGCTACTCTGAACAGCGGACGGTTGACCTGTTTGCTGGGGCGAAATGGTGTGGGTAAATCTACTCTTTTGCGCACACTGGCGGGCTTTATACCGCCCATAGCGGGCAAAATATATATTCAAGGAACACCCTTGGAACGGCTATCTAACCAAGAATTGGCCGAAAAAATCAGTGTGGTTCTGACGGAAAGAATGGACATTCGGAATCTTACCGCAACCGAATTGGTCGGGTTGGGGCGAACGCCCTACACGGGATTTTGGGGCGTTTTGTCGGACGAAGACCACAAAATTGTCTCGAAATCCATGCAACTGGTGGGCATCGAGCAGTTGGCTGAAAGGAATATTTCGAGCCTAAGCGATGGTGAACGCCAAAAGGCGATGATAGCAAAAGCTCTGGCACAGCAAACGCCCATCATCATCTTAGACGAACCAACGGCCTTTCTTGATTTCCAAAGTAAGGTAGACACGCTGCGTCTGTTGGCCCAATTGGCACACGAATTGGATAAGACGGTGTTTTTATCCATTCATGATATCGAACTGGCTTTACAGATAACAGACGAGATATGGCTGCTGGATGATCAACGAAAGCTACACACTGGGACGACGAAACAGCTCATAGAAGACGGTACTTTGCGCCATTTCATCGAAAGTGAACATATCCGTTTTGATGCCGATGACAGAGTTGTCAGACTTCAAAAATGAAGATTTCATCGGCATTTTCTCATGTGAGAAGTTACTCCAGGCCAATCATCAGTGCCGAATGGGACAGCAGGAAGACTGGCAGGAGTAAACAAGGGTTGTTAAGGAATGTATCGACTGACAAATTTCTTCACAACTTCCGTATATTCTTGTCGATGATCCTTGTAGCTTTCAGCGTGTTTAGAACCCTTGGCTATCCATAACTGTTTCGGTTGAGATTTGGCCTTGTAAAGCGGATAAACCATGTCGGTTCGCACGTATGTATCGCGGTCGCCATGGATGAAGAGCATGGGTTTCTTGCATTTGGCCACCTGCTTCAAGGGCGAAGCCTCCCCAAACGACCATCCGTACAGCAGCTTGTTTAGTGCGCTGGCCGTGTAAAGTAGGGGGAAGGGAGGTAGCCCAAACTGCGTTTTCAGTTCGTTTTTGAACTCGTCCCACACGCTGGTATAACCGCAATCCTCCACAAAGCACTTGACATAGTCGGGGGTGTCTTCACCCGAAACGCACATGGTGAGTGCGGCTCCCATGGAGATACCGTGGACCACTTGCTCGGAATGACCGGTTGAATCGCTGAAAAGAGAGTCGGCAATGGCCATCCAGCGCAGCACGTCGTGGCGCTCTTTCCATCCCATTTGTACCATCTCGCCTTCGCTCCAGCCATGTGCATGGTGGTCGGGCAGCAGCACATTGTAGCCCATCCGGGCGTAGATGTGGGCTATCTGCATCATGCCCGCATGCGTGTCGTGGTACCCATGCAGCACAACAGCCGTCTTGCGGGTGGGTTGTGGCGCATAAACGAAAACGGCATGATGCTGCTCATCGTCTTGCATCGTTACCAGGGTGTCATGGATGAGGTTGCCTTGGGTCAGGCTGTCTATCCAGGGCTTAATTTCAGGATTGTTATTGATGACGTGCGCAAACCGGTCTTTGTAGGACACGTTGATGGGGTAAGGGCGTCTCAACGAGTATTCTATCATGTATATACTGCCACCAACGATTGCCAGTAGCACAACGATGGTGACAGTAATGAATGAGATTTTAATACTTTTTCTCATCGGAATCTTGGTTATTTATAAAGTTTGTACAGCTCCAGATTGGCCTTTTTCACTCGGTTCTCGTCCAGCTTGATCACCTTTCTGTCGTAGGTCATCAGTCCGTTCACCTCACCCTCAACGTCGGTTGTTTGGGTATATACTGCTGCGGAGAAGCCCTGACGAATCATGGGTTTGAGTTCTTCCAGCAACTCAACGTAGCGGTCTGTAACCTCTTTACTGTTCTTGAATTCTACATACCCCCAGTTGCGGTCAGCCTGCCAGAGATGTCCTTTCAGCGGCAATCCCAGTCCACCAAACTCGCCGAGCACTGTCGTGCGATTGAAGTCGTAGAGGTACATCATCGGCCCAGGATAGTTGTGTAGGTCTAAGATGTCGCCCGTCTTGAAGTGGTTGCCACCACTGGCCGAGTTGATCAGTCGCGTAGGATCGAGCGCTTTCGTAAATGCGGTAATCTCTTCAGTTTTGAATTGTCCCCAAGCTTCATTGAAAGGCGTCCACACAACGATGGAAGGATAGGAGTAGAACTGGTCGATGATGGCTTTCGACTCATGCTTGAAGTTTTCTTCCGATTCAGCAGAACGACGGGCCAGTCGGCCTGTTTCCTGATAGTACTCATGATTCTGCCAGTCGGGTCCGTGCTGAATGTCGCCCATAGGCATATCCTGCCATACCAGAATACCCAGCTTGTCACAGGCTGTATACCAACGAGCCGGCTCCACTTTCATGTGCTTGCGAATCATATTGAAGCCCATGTCCTTGGTCTTTTTGATATCGTAGACCATGGCTTCTTCAGTAGGAGCCGTGAAAAGACCGTCGGGCCAGTAACCTTGATCGAGTGGGCCATATTGGAAAAGGTTCTTGTTGTTGAGCTGCATACGCCACACACCAGCCCCATCACGCACCGATGAAATCTTGCGCATGGCACTGTAGCTCTTCACAACATCGACGGTTTTATCACCCGAGAGGAGGGAGATTTCCAGGTCATACAAGAACGGAGAGTCTGGTGTCCATAGCTTTTGGTTCTGTACAAACAGCTCCACTTCCTGCCCGGCGATGGCCTTTCCCGTTGCAACAATCTTGTTGCCGTCTTTCATCACAATGCTAATCACGTCGCCCTGTTGGGTTCCTTCTGTCTTTGTGCATACCGTCAACTTGCTTTCATCAATGTTGGGGGTGTTGTAAACGGCTGCAATGTGCTTTTTGTTAACAGGCTCCAGCCACACCGTTTGCCAGATGCCGGTGACGGGTGTGTACCAGATTCCTTCTGGTTTAGTACGTTGTTTTCCTACAGGTTGGTGTCCGTCAGTCGTCGGATCCCATACCCTCACGACCAACTTTTGCTGTCCGCTCTTTAGATAAGGTGTGATGTCAAAGCTGAAAGCGGAGAAACCACCCTTGTGAGAGCCTATCTTGATGTCGTTAATGAACACGTCGGCTTTCCAATCAACCGCACCAAAATGCAGCAGAATGTTCTTGTCCGACCAGGCAGCCGGCACACTGAAGGTACGCTCGTACCACAGTTCTTTGTCCTTGCCCACGGTTTTCTGCACTCCTGAAAGGCTCGACTCGATGGCGAAAGGCACCAAAATTTTGCCGTCGTTGATATTCGTTCCCGCAGCTCCACGGTTGCGAATGGCATAGTTCCACAGTCCATTGAGATTTTGCCACTGACTCCTTTCCATGATAGGACGGGGGTACTCGGGCAACACGTTGCTGGGGTTTACCTTGTTGGCCCAGTCGGTTTTAATCTTGTCGCCAACAGGTTTCCATTGCGCCATGGCGGCTGTATAGACAAATAAGGCGAGTAAAAGTAAGTTTAGTTTTTTCATTTTTCTAGTTAAAACAATGTTAAGAATAAATAATGATGTTTCAAAGTTACATATTTTAATCCGAATAATTGGTAGAAAGAAGAAGTTGTAGCATCTTTTTACAATTATTAGCAAAATGAATAAAGAGGAATTGTTGCTTTTATTTTGCTATGCTCTTGAATTCAAGTAACTTTGCACAAATTATGAGTACGCAAAACATTAGAAACGCAAGGGTCCATCATACAGGTTTGACAGACGAACAGGTGGCGGCTAACAGGATAAAATTTGGCAAAAACATACTGACGCCACCCCCCACAACCTCATTGTGGAAGTTGTATTTGGACAAGTATCGTGACCCCATCATTCAAGTGCTTTTGGTTGCTGCCGCCGTCTCTTTGGTGTTGGCTTTCGTTGAGCAGAACTTTATAGAAACCATCGGTATCTTTGTTGCCATCTTCTTTGCAACCAGTGTCGGCTTTTACTTTGAGCGGGATGCAGCCAAGAAATTCAACATTCTTAATGCGCTGAATGAGGAGTCGTTGGTGAAGGTTCGACGCAATGGACATGTCGTTGAGATTCCTCGTAAGGATGTGGTAGTGGGCGATTTGATGATTATCGAGGTGGGTGACGAGATACCTGCCGACGGAAAACTCGTCAAGGCCGTTGATTTGTTGATAGACGAATCGTCGTTAACGGGCGAACCCATCTGCTCAAAGGGTATTGATGTGGACGATGACGAGGATGATGAAGAACATGAAAAAACCTACCCTCATGACATGGTCTTGCGCAGTACGATGGTCATGAATGGCCGTGGGGCCGCCGTTGTTACAGCAGTTGGTGACGCTACAGAGATTGGTATGGTGGCTCGTAACTCGAGCGAAATAACGCATACCCAAACACCTTTGGACATCCAATTAGCCAAATTGGCCAAACTCATCTCGGTGGTTGGGTCGGTAGTGGCTGTTGCTGCCTTCGTCATCTTCCTCATACACGACATCCTTGTCAACGATGCTGTATGGCAGGGCACTGATTATTTCAAGATGGCCGAAGTGGTGTTGCAGTACTTCATGATGGCTGTAACGCTGATAGTGATGGCCGTACCCGAAGGACTTCCCATGGCCGTAACCTTGAGTTTGGCACTGAACATGCGCAGGATGTTGAAGAGCAACAACCTTGTTAGAAAGCTGCATGCTTGTGAAACGATGGGGGCGGTGACGGTAATCTGTACTGATAAAACTGGAACCTTGACAGAAAACAAGATGACAGTCATGGAGATGGCTGGCTCGTCTGTCGTTACGGAGGTGTCTGAACACGATGCACTGGCTCAGGCTATTGCCCTCAATACAACGGCTGAGTTGGGAGAAGATGGCGCTGGAATTGGTAATCCAACGGAGATAGCTCTACTGACATGGCTGAAAAAACATGGTGTTGACTATCAAACCATTCGTAACAATGCTACCACAATTGCACAGTTACCATTCTCGACAGAAAACAAGTACATGGCAACCGTTGCAGAGCTGGGTGGCAAGAAGTATCTCTTTGTGAAGGGAGCACCAGAGATTGTGATGAATTTCTGTACCTTATCTGAGGCCGAAAAACAATCCTATCAGTCTACTTTGTTGGGCTATCAGCTCAAAGCCATGCGTACTTTGGCGTTCGCTTGCAAGCAACTTGAAGGGGACGCACAATCGAATATCCAAATAAAGAATCACTTGCAAAATCTCTCTTTGCAATGCGTTGCAGCGATTAGTGATCCTGTTCGCGAGGATGTTCCAAATGCTGTTAACCAATGTCAGCAAGCGGGTATCGAGGTGAAAGTCGTGACGGGAGACACGCAAGCCACTGCCATTGAGATAGCAAGGCAGATAGGTGTCTGGCATGATGATACGCCTTTGGAAGCCGCACTGACCGGTCCGGAGTGGAATGCGCTGTCGGATGAAGAGGCATACGAGCGCGCTCATACCATCAAAGTGATGTCGCGTGCGCGTCCATCGGATAAACAACGACTTGTGGAAATGCTGCAAAAGCGCAAAGAAGTGGTGGCAGTGACGGGCGATGGGACCAATGACGCGCCCGCATTGCATTATGCTCATGTGGGCTTGTCATTAGGGTCGGGAACCAGTGTGGCTAAGGAAGCTAGCGACATGACGTTGCTCGACGACTCGTTTGCCTCTATTGCGCATGCCGTGATGTGGGGGCGTTCGCTGTATAAGAACATCCAGCGCTTCCTGCTTTTCCAGCTTATCGTCAACATCACTGCGCTACTTCTTGTTCTTGGAGGGGCTTTCATCGGTGTGGAGATGCCGCTCACGGTGACACAGATATTATGGGTGAACCTCTTGATGGATACCTTTGCAGCCATGGCATTAGCCTCTTTGCCTCCTTCACGCGAGGTGATGAAAGACAAACCGCGTAAGGAAAACGATTTTATCCTTAATAAAGGGATGCGCCAAGGCATTCTGTTCTGCGGCGTAACCTTCTTTATTTTCCTGTTTGCCATGCTCATTTATTGTGAACGTAATGTGTCGCAAGGCATCAGTATGCGTGAGTTGACCATCTTCTTCACAACCTTTGTGATGATTCAATTATGGAACCTGTTCAATGCAAAGACGCTCGGTTCCAATCATTCGGCATTCCGTTATCTTTGGAAAGACAAGGGGCTGCTGCTCGTGTTGCTGTTGGTTATCTTGGGACAGTGGCTCATCGTGACCTTCGGGGGTAAGATGTTCCGCACCGTACCGCTGTCGCTCAGCGACTGGTTGGGCATCATTATCTTTACTTCTGTCGTGCTTTGGGTGGGTGAACTGTGGCGATGGACGAAACGATTAAGGGCAAGAAAGTCATGAAACGAAACGTCAAAAACATCATATTTGACCTGGGTTGCGTGCTTGTAGGACTTGATAAACAGCGTTGCGTGCGTGCTTTTGAGCAGATAGGGGCAGAAAACGTTGCCTCTTATGTTCGGGATCATCGCACGGCTGATTTGTTTTTTGACATTGAAACGGGCCAAATGACGACGGAAGAGTTTTGTGATGAGGTTCGCAGAATGAGCCGATGCAAGGCTGAGGATAAGGATATTGTCTGGGCATGGAACCAACTTTTGGTAGGTATTCCTGATGAGAAAAAGCAACGTTTAGTTGACTTGAAGAAGGAATATCGACTTTTCTTGTTGAGCAACACCAATGACATGCACTGGCAGAAATGCGTGAACGATTTCTTCCCCTATTACAATTTGGGGGTAAACGATTATTTCGAAGACGTCTATCTGTCGTACAAGTTGCAGCTTACGAAGCCCAATCATAAGATTTTTGAGGCCGTGTTGAGGCACTCACAGCTGCAAGCAGCAGAGACACTCTTTATTGATGACGTGAAAGAAAACTGTGAATCGGCCGCACAACTGGGCATCCAGGTGATGCACGAGACCACAGGTAACGATTGGATAAATGCGTGGTAAGGATATGAAAACCATGATATTGGATGAAAAAACGGTTCTAACGAGCCCCTGTGTGGCAACCATAGGATTCTTCGATGGGGTGCATTTGGGGCATCAATTCTTGATACATCAGGTCGTGAAGACAGCTCGTGATGCAGGATTGTCATCCCTGGTCATCACGTTTGACAAGCATCCTCGCCAAGTGTTACACAGCCATTATGTCCCCGAATTGTTGACCACGACCGAGCAAAAGCTGCAACTACTCTCTGCAACTGCTGTTGATCAGGTCGTGGTATTACCGTTTACGCAAAAGATGGCTAGTATGACAGCCCAACAATTCATGGGCGATGTACTCCATAATCGGTTACAGGTACGCAAGTTGGTGATTGGTTATGACAATCGGTTCGGACACAATCGGAAAGAAGGATTTGATGATTATGTGCGCTATGGACGGGCATTAGGCATCGAGGTGATACGCAGTGAGGAGTTTTCTTTGGACAAAGATGCCCTGCATGTGAGTTCTTCTGCCATTCGAAAATACATCCATGAGGGGTTGGTGGAGCAGGCCAATCGCTGTTTAGGGCGTCCCTATGTGCTCACGGCTCATGTTGTTGATGGGTGTAAAGAAGGCAGGAAACTTGGTTTTCCGACAGCCAATCTCAATTTAAACGAAATCACACAGATGCTTCCTGCCATGGGTGTTTATGCCGTGAAAGCGCAGGTTGAGGGGGCAGGACCTTGGTATCTGGCGATGACAAGCATCGGTATGCGGCCCACCTACAATGGAACAAACCTGACAGTCGAAACTCATATCCTCGAAGGATTTCATGAAAATATCTATGATAAGCAACTTTCCGTGGCCTTTTTCAAACGTCTTCGCGGTGAAAAGCGGTTTGACAGCTTGGCGTTGTTACATGCTAAAATAGCGGAAGATGCACGGGAAGTAAATCATTATTTTAACAAAATAGAGAAATGATGCGCAAATCAATCAAAGGAATATTAGACATTGCATGGTATTTGGTGGTGTTTATCATGCTTCAAGTGTTGGTCACTTATCTGGTCAGCATCGTGTCTTTGCTGCACAATGGCATGGACTTCGGGACCGCATTGCACTATCTTCAGTCGCATCGCGTGTTCAGTTCGACGACGGTCATCGCCACTTCCGCCGTTTCCAGTGTGTTGACAATCGTCTTATTCATGTCACTTAAATGGACACCCGTGGCACGTTCGTATGTGCGCAGTAAGCCTTGGACGGCGTTGTTTTGGGTGGTTCTATTGTCATTGGGTACCATCATCCCCTCTGCATGGCTGCTTGAGCAGATGGAAGTAGAGGTGCCTTCTGGCTTAGAACGAATGCTCAATGCCCTGATGGGCAATCGGTGGGGATATCTATCCGTTGGCATCTTGGTGCCAATTGCCGAAGAAACAGTTTTCAGAGGTGCCGTTCTTCGCACCTTGCTCCAACTCTTCCGTGGCCGTACAGCTTGGCTGTCCATCATCCTTTCGGCGTTGATTTTTGGTCTTGCGCATTTCAATATGGCTCAATTGCCACACGCTTTTCTCATGGGTTTGTTGTTGGGATGGATGTATGTACGCACCAATAGTATTGTACCTGGCATTGTTTTGCATTGGGTCAACAACTCTACAATATTCATGGTGTATAATCTCATTCCCAGCTCAGCTAATGGTAATCTTGTTGATATCTTTGGAGGTAGCCAGCAAGCCGTGTGGATGAGTTTGCTCTTCTCTCTATGCATCATGCTTCCAGCCTTGTTCCAATTGTCCCGAAGACTAAAGAAAGCCGAACCTGTAGCATAGCGGTTGGGTTGTTGTTGGGTAGACATGAACATGAAATGACTAAAATAGCGAAACGCCACCCCTTTGGTGGCGTTTCTTAAGTACGTTAGTATGTTATGAAAAATTTGAGAGAAAAGTGAAGCTTCACAGCTTCGTTTTTGTTTTACTAAACATGTTTTATAATTGAGAAAGCATAGAAATTATCTTATTTGATGATGGTAGCCGGCTGCACATCTGCGGGTGTTATGTTGCTTTGTTGCATGCTGTCTATTGTCGCAGAGTCGCCAATGGCCACTGAAGTGCCTTGCTGTAGTTGTTCTGTTCCATCATAGGATGCACCTATGTTATCGTTCTTCTGCATGAACGGAACCTGCAATGCGTTGCTCAATGTCAGGATGATGGCTACCACGGCGGCTGCCTTGAAGAGCGGCATCAGCCGTTGTCTCATCTTGATGGTGCGCGCCTTGACCGGTGTTGGCTCATCGATCATGGACAGAATCTTCTCATCAAAGTCGTCTCCCAGTACCTTTTGGGTTGCTTCTTGTTGAGCGTATACGAACAATGCGCGATACTTTTGCAGGTCCGCTGGAACGTCTTCCTGACTGAAGAACGTGCGGAGAATCTCTTCTTCTTGAAGCGTTGTCTCGCATGCCCAATAGCGTTCCAATAGTTGTTCGATATATTTATAATCCATAATTGTCGTATTTTTGAAATCTTTCTTTTACCGTTTGCCGGGCTCTGAAGATGTTTACCTTCACTTGTTCTTCACTGATGCCCAGTATTTTGGCAATTTCTTTGTAAGGCTTTCCCTCGAAATCTCTGAGTTGCATGCAGCTTCTTTGTTTTTCTGGAAGCGCATTGACGAGGTTTCTCACAAGCTCTATTCTGTCTTGTTGTAGGGTATCCTCGAATGGTGTCGAGGAGGTGTCTGGGCTTTCTGTCTGTCTTTCTTCGAGCGAATCATTGAGATTGTCGTGCTTCTTGATTCTGTCGAGCGCTAAGTTACGGCAGATGGTGATGCTGAAGGCTTCTATTGATTCTATTTCATTCCAGCTTTCACGCTTGTCCCAAACCTTTATCAGTGTGTCTTGTACGATGTCTTGGGCCTCCTCATGACTGAGCGTGATGCGCAAAGCTAACCTGTAGAGCGCATCTTTGAGTGGTAAGACATCGTTACGAAAACTGATATTCTTCATCTTTGCCTCTAATTAAATGACGATTGGGATAGGGATAAGTTACATGCACCTGCAGATTTAACTATTTTTTTAAGTTAATCAGTAGGATGAATCTTGCCTTTTTTGCAATTGGTGAAGCCTTCTTTACAAGAGGTAGACGTTGGTGGAATTGTGTGCAGAATGTATAAAAAAGGGTGCCGCCACTACGGATTATTCCAGGTAAGTATATCCGTAAAGTCCCGAACGGTAGTTGTTTAAAAACTCTTTACCTTCTTCTAAGGATATTTTTCCCAGCTTAACACTCTTTGTTACCCACGTTTCCAGTTGTCTAACCAGCTTCTTCGGACTGTATTGAACATAATCAAGTACCTCGTCTACGGTCTCTCCATCAATTACTTGGTCGATGCTGTATTTGCCGTTTTTCACGGAGATGTGCACGGCATTGGTGTCGCCAAAGAGATTGTGCAGGTCGCCTAAGATTTCCTGATAGGCCCCAACAAGGAACACGCCGAGATAGTAAGGCTCGCCTTTCTTCAATGGGTGCAGAGGCAACACGTGCGAAATATTGCGGTTGGTCACGAAGTTTGCTATCTTTCCATCACTGTCGCAGGTGATGTCTTGCAGTGTGGCATTGCGTGTGGGACGTTCGTCCAGCCGCTGAATCGGTAGGATGGGGAAGAGCTGATCGATGGCCCAACTGTCGGGAAGCGACTGGAATAGGGAGAAATTGCAGAAGTATTTATCGGCCAATAGCTTGTCAAGATTCCTCAACTCATCAGGGACATGCTTCATTGACTTGGACAACATGTTGATTTCCCGACACACACTCCAGTACATGCTTTCTATCTCTGCGCGCGTTTGTAGGTCGACAATGCCCAGAGCAAACAAGTCGAGCGACTCTTCGCGTATTTGCTCTGCGTCGTGCCAATCTTCCAACATCGAGCGCGGATTGAGGTTATCCCATATCTCATACAGGTCTTTTACCAGCTGGTGTTCTTCTTCGGTCGGCTCAAATTCCTCTGGCATGGTTGGCAAACTGGCTGTTTCCAACACGTCAATGACCAACACCGAGTGATGCGCTGTCAATGACCGACCGCTCTCTGTGATGAGGTTCGGGTGTGGCACGCCATTCTTGTTGGCCGCATCGATGAAGGTGTAGATACAGTCATTGACATACTCTTGGATGGAGTAATTCACCGAACTTTCGCTGCTCGACGAACGCGTTCCGTCATAATCTACGCCCAGTCCGCCCCCACAGTCCACGAAATCAACGTTGTACCCCATCTTATGTAGGTTGATGTAGTATTGCGCAGCCTCGCGAAGAGCCGTCTGGATGCGGCGAATTTTGGTGATTTGAGAACCGATGTGGAAGTGGATGAGATGCAGACAGTCTTTGAGTCCTTTCTCCTCCAGCATCTTCAAGGCCAGCAGAAGTTCAGAGGAATTCAGGCCAAACTTGGAGGCATCGCCGCCGCTGTCTGCCCATTTACCCGAACCGGATGATGCCAACTTGATTCGAATACCAATGTTCGGCCGCACGCCAATCTTCTTCGCAGCCTTGGCGATGATGTCCAGTTCGTTCAGTTTCTCAATGACAATGAAGATGCGTTTGCCCATCTTTTGCGCCAAAAGTGCCAACTCTATGTAACTCTGGTCTTTGTATCCGTTGCAAATGATGAGCGAATCGCTCTGGCATTGCACGGCAATCACGGCATGAAGTTCAGGCTTGCTGCCCGCCTCCAAACCCAGGTTGAACTTCTGTCCGTGAGAGATAATCTCTTCCACCACGGGCTGCATTTGGTTCACTTTGATAGGGTAGATGATGAAGTTCTCGGCTTTGTAATCGTATTCTTTTGCAGCTTGCGCAAAGCAGCTGGCCGTTTTCTCGATGCGGTTGTCAAGAATGTCGGGGAAACGCAGCAGTACTGGCGAACTCACGTCGCGCAAAGCCAGCTCGTCCATCACGTCTCGCAGGTCTATTTCGGTATTGTCCTTACACGGCGTCACGTAGGCATTGCCCTTCTCGTTGATGCCAAAATAAGAAACACCCCATCCATTGATGTTGTACAACTCTTTTGAATCTTCAATCGTCCACTTCTTCATTGTTGTTTTACGAAACTGTTTTTTATAGATTTAATAATACTTTTAATTGGTCTACGGTTGCTTGAATCTTACCGTAGGAGTCCATCAAACTGACGTCCAGCGTATGCTTTGCCTGCGTATAAAAGGGCTCGCGCTCTTTCAGTTGCGTGCCGATGAAGGTTTTCACTTCCTCTGGTGTCTTGCCCAGCAACAGGGGTCTGACCGTCTTGCCCATCTTCAAATGGCCGTAAAGCACCTCGGGTGAAGCTTTCAGAAACACGGTTTCGCCCTGCTGGTTCAAATAGTTGATGTTGTCAAAAAAGCACGGTGTGCCACCTCCGCAACTCAGGATGACGTGTTCAAACTCTGCCACTTCGTGCAGCATGCGGCATTCTATCTGCCTGAACCCCTCTTCGCCTCGCTCCTCAAAGAGCTGTTTGATGGTTTTTCTCATCCGACTTTCGATGTACCAGTCAAGATCATAAAAAGGCATGTCAAGGGCTTTAGACAAGGCTTTTCCAAGCGTTGTCTTTCCCGAGCCCATGTATCCCATAATGATGATGCGGTCCATGCTTGGGGTGAGTTGATTATTTCTTGCTTTTGGCCGTCTTCTTTGTCGGTGCCGCATGCACGATGTCCATGCACTCCTCGTATGTCAAGTCGGCTGCCTTGCTATGCATGGCCTTGGGCAAACGATAGTTCTTGCCGTCATAAGCGATGTAAGGGCCGTAACGACCGTTCAGCACTTCCAGCTTTGCGTCTTGTTCAAACGACTTGATGTGCCTCTCTTTCTCCTGTTTCCGCTTCTGTTCTATTAGTTGGATGGCAGTTTCCAATGTCACCTTTAGCGGGTTTTCTTCTTTAGGCAGTGACACATATTTCTTTTGATGAAGCACGTAGGGTCCGAAGCGTCCAGCCCCAATCACCACGTCAGTGCCTTCAAACTGACCCACGGTGCGAGGCAGTTTGAACAATTCGAGCGCGTCTTCCAAGGTCATCTCCTCCATGCTCTTATCCGCTGGGAGTTGTGAGAATCGGGGCTTCTCGTCATCATCGGCCGTACCGATTTGTACCACTGGTCCGTATCTGCCTATCTTTACGAACACCGGTTTGCCACTCTTGGGATCGATACCCAGTTCACGTTCGCCAGCCTTGTGTTCACTTCGTGCGTTCATCACCTTTTCTACAGTGGGCTTGAAGCTCTTGTCAAAGTTCTTCATCATCTTGTTCCACTCGGTGTTTCCCTCAGCAATGCTGTCGAATTTCTCTTCCACATTTGCGGTGAAGTTGTAGTCCATGATGCTGGGGAAGTTCTCCATCAGGAAGTCGTTCACAACCATTCCGATGTCCGTAGGCAATAGTTTTCCTTTTTCGTTGCCCACCACTTCTTTCTTAGTCTTGGACGTTATCTTGCCGCCCTTCAGCGAATCGATGGTGTATGCCCTATCAGTACCCTTCTTATCGCCCTTCTGCACATATTCTCTTTGCTGTATGGTGCTGATAGTGGGCGCATAGGTAGAGGGTCGACCGATGCCCAATTCTTCCAGTTTCTTCACCAAACTGGCTTCCGTGTAGCGTATCGGACTTTGTGAATAGCGTTCGGTTGAGGTGATTTCACGACGTTCCAACAGGTCGCCTTCCTTCAAGGCTGGCAGCGAGTGGGTGTAGTCATCCTGGTTATTCTCATCCTCGTCGTTCGACTCGTGATAAGCCTTGATAAAACCTTCGAACGTGATGATTTCAACGTTGGCTGTAAACTGTTCTTTCACGCCGCTTACGTCAATGGTCACAGTTGTTTTCTCCAACTGTGCGTCAGCCATCTGACTGGCTAGCGTGCGTTTCCATATCAGGTCGTACAGACGGCGCTCTTGCGACGTACCCTCTATCTCATGCTTGCTCATGTACGTTGGGCGAATGGCCTCGTGAGCCTCTTGTGCGCCTTTCGAGTGCGTGTGGTACTTGCGTGGTTTGCTGTATTCTGCACCGTATGCCTTCACGATTTCTTCCTTGCAGGTGTTCACTGCCAGTTGTGAGAGATTCACGCTGTCGGTACGCATGTAGGTGATTTGTCCGTTCTCATACAAGTGTTGAGCCACCATCATGGTCTGTCCAACCGTAAATCCCAACTTGCGGGCTGCTTCCTGTTGCAGGGTTGAAGTGGTGAAAGGTGGTGCTGGCGTGCGCTTCAGGGGCTTGCGCGTGATGCTGTCCACGGTGAACTTGGCATCCTTACATTGCTCCAGAAAGGCTAGGGCCTCTTCGTGTTTGCTGAACCGTTTGTCCAGTTCGGCCTTCACTTCCGATGCCGATCCGTCTTCGTTGGTGATGACGAAGATGGCGTTGATGCGATAGTAAGGTTCGCTTTCGAAGGCTTGTATCTCGCGTTCGCGCTCTACGATGAGGCGCACGGCCACGCTTTGTACGCGTCCGGCCGACAGGGCTGGCTTCACCTTTCGCCACAACACGGGCGACAAGCGGAAACCCACCAGGCGGTCGAGCACACGGCGTGCCTGTTGTGCGTTGACCAAATCCATGTTCAAATGACGTGGATTCTCGATGGCCTCGAGAATGGCTGGCTTGGTAATCTCATGAAAGACAATGCGGTTGGTCTTCTCCTCGTCCAAACCAAGCACCTCGCACAGATGCCATGATATAGCCTCTCCCTCGCGGTCCTCATCGGAAGCCAGCCACACCTTCTTAGCCTCTTTGGCCTGCTTCTTCAATTCGTTGACAAGCTTTTTCTTCTCTTCCGGAATCTCGTAATTGGGTTCAAGTGTATCTGGATCAATGCTCAACTCTTTTTTCTTCAGGTCTCTGATGTGTCCGTATGATGACATGACCTTATAGTCTTCGCCTAGAAATTTCTCGATAGTCTTCGCCTTTGCGGGGCTCTCTACGATAACTAAATTTTTCTGCATTGTTTCTTTGTGAATCTTATAATTTGCGGCAAAAGTAAACAAAAGTTTCTTTATACCTTTTATATATAGACAATTTTACTTTGTTTTTTAAGTTTTTAAGATGATTTTGTGAAATTTAAGCGTGCGAAATAAGCACACTTAGGGGTGTGATTCATCATGTCCTGCACTGAATAATGTTGGTTATTTTTATCAAAAAAAGGCCCCAAAAACGGCCCTTCAGAACTTCTATTCTAGAAAAAATCAATAGGCTTATAGGATGAAAACACGGCTCATTTTGGTAGGATGAAAAGCCATTTTCGCTATAAAAGCAATGTGATTCATCGAAAATAAGCATCACTTTGGTGCCTAATAAGCATGGTGTTGCACCGCAAAAGCATGCTTATTGACCACCAAAAGCAATGCTTTTGCCGAGTGAGGGCGTAAAAGGTGGAGTTAAAATTGTAAGGTAAAAGCGCAACAGTCTGTGTAACAGTAAGTTGAGAAATGGTGCTCATCCTTGGCGTATTTGCACGCAGGCAGGTGATGGTTTGCAAATATGCCCAGCATGATGAGGCCTCTTGTCAAGAAAATTCACTCACAGAGGTGGTCATGATTGATGGCCAGCCCAAGCATAACTCTGTAAAAAACTATCTGGGTAGGCTGACAATCTCAATTATTTGCTATATCTTTGCAGCATTGAAAGACCATTATTTTGAAAAATATGAAAAAGACTTTCCATCATATTCTTTTCATGACAGCCATCACCTGCGGTGCATTGTGTGCTGTTTCGTGTACGCAGAAGAAATTCAATGTTAACGGTACCATTGCGAATGCCAAGGATTCCACCTTGTATTTTGAGAACATGGGACTGAACGGACCGGTGGTGTTAGATTCTGTTCGGTTGGGTGAAGACGGCTCGTTCGCATTCAGTGAGAAAGCAACCGATGCGCCGGAGTTCTACCGCCTACGCGTGGCAGGGCAAATCATCAACGTGTCGATTGACTCTACCGAGACGGTCAACGTCAAGGCTCAATACCCTAATATGGCTTCACAATACGAGGTGACGGGGTCGGAGAACTGCTCGAAAATTAAGGAACTCACGCTGATGCAGATGGCATTGCAACAGCAGATTCAGGATATTGCCCAGAATTTGAACTTAAATTCGCAAACCATCAACGACAGTTTGCAGAAGGTGGTAGAGGCCTATAAGGACAAAGTGAAGATGAACTTCATCTACAAAGAGCCGATGAAGGCATCTTCTTATTTCGCTCTTTTTCAGACTATCAACGTTGGGAACGGCAGTTTGCTGATTTTCAATCCACGCACGAGTGCCGAAGACGTGAAGGTTTACGCCGCCGTGGCTACCAGTTGGGACACTTACTACCCAAAGGCTGAGCGCGGAGCCAACCTGCATAACATTGCCATCGAGGGCATGAAGGATGTGAGAATCATCCAAAACAACCAGCGTAAGATGCTGCAAGCTACTCAGGTGGCAACGTCCGGACTCATTGATATCGCGCTGACGGATCACCGTGGAGTGCTTCGCAAGCTGACCGACCTGAAGGGGAAAGTGGTGATGCTCGACTTTCATATCTTCGCTTCCAAGCAATCAACCGAGCGCATCATGGCCCTTCGCGAACTGTACAACAAGTACCACGACCGCGGATTTGAGATTTATCAAGTGTCGTTGGACCCCGATGAACACTTTTGGAAGACCAAGACAGAGGCGTTGCCTTGGATAAATGTCCATGCCAACGCTGACGAGCAGAATGCCATTCTTGTGAACTATAACGTGCAGAACATTCCCACTTATTTCATCATTGACAAGAACAACACTTTGCAGAAGCGAGATGTGCAAATCAAAGATTTAGACGCTGAGATACGGTCTTGGCTCTAAAAGACGAAAAGAGGGTGACGGATCATGAATTGCCGCCACCCTCTTTTCGTGAAGATGTTGATGTTGTAAACCGTCAAACCGGTGCGTAGCGGGACGGTTTTTGTGTCAGAAACTGCGCAACCATGCTTGCAACTCGAGCCGCATCTCCACGTGATAGCGGAACGAGCTGTTGAATCCAAAACCATGATCGCCCGAAGGATAGACGTGTAACGATGCCGGTACGTCGTGCCGATACAACTCCAAGTAATAGTTAACGCCATTGGCAGGCAGCACCACGGTGTCGTCATCAGACAAGAGGATGAAGGCTCTGGGCGACACACGGCTCACCTGCAGGTCGGTACTGTACTCGCGTTCTGTGCTCTTGCTCGGATTCTTGCCCAGCAAGTTGTCGTGCGAACCCTTGTGAGTATAGCCCGGCATCATGGTAATCACGGGATAGAACAGTATTTGGAAATTGGCTTTTGCGTCGCCTTTGCTTTTGGTTGCTACGGTTGAGGCAAGGTGTCCTCCGGCTGAGAACCCCATGATGCCGATGTCATTGCGGTTGAGATGCCATGCCTGTGCGTTCTTTCGAACCAGCCGCATCGCCTGTTCGGCATCGCTCAGCGGAGCTTCTTTCACGCCATGGGGCATGCGATATTTCAGTACGATGGCAGCAATGCCCATGTCATTGAAGAACGATGCCCAGTTGGTTCCTTCGTTTTCCCAAGCCAAGTGGGCATATCCGCCGCCCGGACAGATAACCACAGCCCGTCCTGTGGCGCGTTTGGCTGCGGGCAGAAACACGCGCACCTTCGCCGTGTCGGTAGTAACACCGGTGGGATGTGGGGCGCGCCCATTCCATAAATTCACGTCGAATACCTGCTGAGCGCTCGCATAAGTCGCTGCAATGAATAAACTAAGAGTTAAGAGGAGTTTTCTTGTTTTCATCTAAATGTTGTTGTTGGGGGAACGCAATGTTGTTCCCAATCGTTGTATGCAAAGATACGATTTGTCGGTGTTTTGTGCAAATGTATCTTTGATTTTCAGATTTTTTCAGGAGTAGTAACAAGAGGAGAATGGTATATTTAACGCTGAATCGTTGTCTGTAAGTGTGCTCAAAGACTTGCCGTTTGGTAAAATGCTACTGGTGCAGGGATGACAATACGAAGATTTTTTATAACTTTGTGGCATTCTATGAATAGAACGCTTTTCGAATGAAGAAAGTACTGAATGAGGTAGGATATGTTTTGGTTTACGGCATCTGGTATCTGTTATCACTTTTGCCCATGCGTTTGCTCTACGTATTGTCCGACCTGTTGTATCTCATCATGGCTTACATCTTGAGATACAGGCATCGCGTAATCTGGAAAAACCTGTCCAGCAGCTTTCCTGAAAAGAGCCACGAGGAACTGGTGAAGATAGAGAAAGACTTCTATCATTGGTTCTGCGACTACCTTGTGGAGACCATCAAGCTGATGACCATGAGTGCCACGCAACTGCAAAAGCGAATGCGTTTCACGGGTATGGAGCGGTTCAACGCTGCCCTCAACGATGGTCTGTCGTGTGCTGTGTATCTCGGTCATTATGGCAATTGGGAGTGGATTACCTCACTTCCTTATTCAATCCCTAGTCATGCGCAGTGCTGTCAACTGTATCATCCATTGGAAAACAAGCGCTTTGACCGGTTGTTCAAATATGTGAGGGAGCGCCAACACGCTCTTTGCATACCCATGCACAACTCGCTTCGCAAGATATTGGAGTTTAAACGTAACAACCGGGCAATCGTGGTGGGTTACATTGCCGACCAAGTGCCATTGTGGTGGAACATTCACCACTGGTTGGATTTCCTGCATCATGATACGCCCGTGCTCACTGGGGCCGAACGCATCATCAAGCACACGGGACAAGTTTGTTTCTATGGTGACGTGAAACGCGTGAAAAGAGGTTATTACGAGTGCGAAATGAAACTTATGGCGTCTGATCCAAAGCAATGTAAAGAATGGGAACTGACGGACCAGTACTTCCGTATGTTGGAAGAAACGATACGCCAACAACCCGCATGTTACCTCTGGAGTCATAACCGATGGAAGCGTACCCGCGAGGAATTTGAACGCGACTGGGAAGTGGTTGACGGGAAAGTATTGAGAAAAAAGAACGACTAAGCACTGAAAATCATGAAGATATTTGCAATCGTTGTGACTTACAACCGACTGGAACTGCTGAAAAAAAGCATCGGAGCGTTGCGCCGTCAGCAGCGCCTTGACCAGATTGTCGTAGTGAATAATGGAAGCAATGACGGCACAAAAGAGTGGCTGGACGGGCAACAAGATCTGCATGTGATTCATCAAGAAAACGTTGGGGGCAGTGGAGGATTCTATACAGGCATCAAGGTTGCTTATAATGAAGGAGCAGATTGGATATGGTGTATGGACGATGATGTGTTTCCAAAGGATGGGTGTCTGGACGAATTGTTAAGCCTTGTGGCACTTGAGGAAACACAATTGGACCACAAGAAACCGCTGGGCATCCTGGCTCCGCGGCGACTGATGAACGGAAAAACGTTCACGCACGAGTTTCGGAGATACAACCTAACCAATCCATTGGGCAGTTTGCACGCTGAAAAGCTTAGTGGTGAGGAGATAACGCCTACCGAGATCGTGGGCTGTGACTTTGAAGGACCGTTCATTAGTCGGTCTGTTGTCGAGAAGATTGGGCTGCCCAACCGAGAGTTGTTCATCTTCTATGATGATACGGAATATTGCCTCAGAGCGCATTTGGCTGGCTTTCGTTTGCTCTATGTGCCGTCGGCCGTGATGGATAAGCATGCGTTCTTCTCGGAAGACTCATGGGCGGTGCGCAACCAAAAGAAGAAGTGGAAACGTTATTACCAGGTTCGTAATTCGGCTTACCTAAACCATCATTATGGCAAAAACTGGGGCGTGCGATACCTAAGAAGTTGGATCAGTGGCATGGGATATGTCATCCCGGCTCTGTTATCGATGCCTTTCAGCAAGGCATGGCGGCCCAAAGACCTGATGATGTTGCATCGAGCGTATTACGATGGTATCAATGAACGGTTGGGAAAGCGTTGAGTTTTACCTTTTATAACGAAGGAAAATCCCCTCCTGTTTGAAGCTGCAACTTGTTATATGGAGCGCAATGATATGGAAAAAAAATAAGTTACTTGTGGTCATACCCGTTTATCATCCGGAGCTGAAAGCGTATGAGAAAGCGGCACTTGACCATAATTTATCTTTGTTGAAAGGCCTTCCGGTAACCTTTCTGCAACCTAATAACGTAGATATGTCGCAGCTCAATGCGCAGTATCCCAATGTGGGTGTGATTGAAGTGAGTGGCGACTGGTTGGGAACGACTAATGGCATTCAGGGTTATAACCGCATGATGATGTCCGAATCGTTTTACAAGCTCTTCCAAGATTATACTTATATTTTCATTTGTCATGTAGATGCTTGGCTGTTTAAGAATGAGTTGGCATCGTGGTGTGATAGAGATTTTGACCTTGTGGCAGCGCCTTGGCCCACTCGTCCACGGTATACGCGGTTCCCGTTGAAACAGTATTTGAAGTTAAAGTTGTTGCTGAAACCGAAGAATAAGATTATACACAGCCAGATGTTTGGTCGCATTGGCAACGGCGGATTGTGTCTTCGCAAGGTAAAGACGTTTCAGGAGGCTTGCGTGCAGTATGCCGATGAGATAGCATATTACAACAGTCAGTCCGACGCTTTGCACAATGAGGATTTGTTTTGGGCGTTAGTTCCACCCTTGAAAGTACCTTCTGTCAATGAAGCTTTGACCTTCTCGTTCGATCTCAAGCCCGAGTTGTGCTATCAACTCAATGGCAATCGGTTGCCCATGGCTTGTCATGGATTCAACAAACCCGTGCGCGTAGCCTTCTGGAAACAATTTATTCCGGCGCTCAACGGTTAACCGTCGAAACTATCAAACAACATGAAAATACGCTCATTGTTCCCTCGTAAGCTCTATTATACCTTGCATAGCGGCAAGAATTCGAAGCTATGGTATTACCTCACTTCATACATAGCCATCCATCTGCCACACGCTTGGCTGAGAAAGATATGCCAAAGGGAAATGAAAGCATTGCGGAGTCGAGATGATCAGGCGTATGTCATGCAGCGAGTGAACTATTATAATCGACTCTCACCAGCCACACCTATTGATCGCAAGGCGTTCCTTCAAAAATCGGTGTGCGTTCAAGATCAACCCATGACTGGTCAGAAAGTGTATTATCTTGATGCGTATCGTTACGCCCGATACTTCCCGTTGTCGCTGCGATGGGTGTTGCTTCCCGGCGATATCGTTCACGTTCCGGCTGTACCATCCATCACCAAAAGCCGTCCGTTGACGGAAAATAATGCCAATTCGGTGTTAATGAAACTTGACAAAGTGCGCCATTTCCTCTTTGTAAACGACGGCAAACCGTTTAGAGAAAAGCAGAACTTGGTTATTTTTCGTGGTTTGATTGGGCAGGATGGTGGTGCTGATTTGAAGCAAAACCGATACGATTTCGTGAAACGTTACTATGGACATCCGCTCTGTAACATCGGTGTTATTGACCCACAATACCCTCAATGGCGAACCGAAAAGCTCACCATAGAGGAACATCTTGACTATAAATTCATCATGGCATTAGAGGGAAACGATGTCGCCAGCAACCTTAAATGGGTCATGTCATCCAACTCTGTCGCAGTTATGACGCGGCCCACCTGCGAAACTTGGTTCATGGAGGGAAGCCTGAAGCCCAACTATCACTACATAGAGATTAAGCCTGATTTCTCTGACCTGGAGGAACGTCTGACTTATTACATAGCGCATCCGGAGCAAGCAGAAGCAATTATCGCACATGCTCATGCGTATGTCGACCAGTTTAGGAATCGACGACGCGAACGATTGATATCACTGTTGGTACTGAAGAAGTATTTTGACTTCACCAACCCCGCCCAATCCAACGGGTGAGAGCGTTGTTGTTTACCAACAATGAACATACAAATAGTAGCGACGAACGGCGCAAAAGAACTTTCTGGTCACTTTAGATGGATAGGTAACATGAAACAACCAATAGAGAAAACTGCTGAGCTTGCCGTTGGGTTGATAATTCATAATTTGGTCTATCTGTGATAAATCTTCCCGATCAATGTGAAATTTGATGGCATGCGCATACATACTCAGCGTGCCAAGATGAAGTGCTTGGCGGTATGTTCCTTGTGAATCTTTCTGCAAGAAGAATGCTTCAACGATTTTAATGGCCTTTGCCAATGAAATCATCGACTTCAAAGATTGTGTCGTAGAGTATGAGTCGAGGCGGTTGGTTCGGTAAGTGTACACCACGTCGTCTATCCACGTTCTGCTCCCTACCAGCAGAAGACGGGGTAAAACCGAATAATCTTCGCCGTAATCTACCCCCTCTGTAAATTTAATGTCGTGTTGGGTGAACAAGTATCTG
>JAQYPT010000075.1 GCA_028726625.1 Prevotellaceae bacterium
TGCCAGATGGATATTTCTTTTTGCGGACAAACATAGTTAAAATATCTTTCGTGTCACCCAATATTAGATGACACAAAGATACAAAATAGTGTTTATCAACCAGTTATAAAATACATGTTTTTTGAGTGACGAAGTCAGGAATCCGTTTGTCTTTTTCATGAAATATCTTTACATGCGGCTTCAAAACTCGCGTATTTGCAACCAACAGGAAGGTTGCGTGTAAATACGCAAATTATAGGATGGTTTCATATTTCGTTAAGGCACAATGAGTTACTTCGATGATGCGCTTTTTCGATTCAAAGATGAAACCATTTTTGTGCCAAAAGCATGCTTATTGACGGGCAATATGCATGCCATTATGCAACAAAGTCATATTGGTTGGAAGCCAATATGTTATTTCTAATACGGCAAGTTGATGATAATAGGGCGATAAAACGTATGCAGTTGCAGAGAAAAAACGGTTTTTTAATGTTTTGAGGTGCATAAATACGCCTCGTCAACCCTCGCATTTTTTCTATTTTGAAACTTGAAAATTTTGAAATAAGCGGACAATTAGATGATTGTCTTACCTTTTAAAACAAATGCTTTGCCTTCACAGAATGGACTCCCGAAAGCGTGCTTTCGTCCGTGTAACCTGACAACGTGACCTATCAAAAAAAAATTGATTGTCTCACGACAACCAATCTTCATTAACCTTAATAATCTAATACCATGAAAAACACAATGCAAAGGTAGTAAAATATTTCATCCGTGCAAGTTTTCTGGTCTATACAGGGCGTTTTTATAACATAAATTATATTTTTAATCTGCCATTTAAACTTCCTTTGCATCCTTCTCGGCTGAATCTTTAACAATACATACTTGATGGATTAACTTTGAGAGATGCCATTTAGATATAGATGATTACGACCGAGCCGACCCTTAAAATGTTATATCGAAAGTAAGAAACTGTTGATGGCGGTAATGAAAAAAATAGGAGATAAACCTCCATGATGGGCGTTTATCTCCTACTTGATAGCGTTGATGCGGAACATTGTTGCCGCAGCGAGGTTTATCTTACACTAAACTTATAGGCAACATGACTGAAATATTTCTCACCTGGCTTGAGGTAAGGTGAAGGCCAGTCTTTCTTGTTTGGAGAATCTGGGAATTTCTGGGTCTCCAAACAAACCGAGGCACGCTGTGGATAGGCGATGCCCTTTTTGCCGATGACACTGCCAGAAAGGAAGTTGCCAGAATAAACCTGTATACCTGGTTCGTTGGTGTACACTTCCATATAGATGCCCGACTCGGGAGAGTACAGGCTGGCAGCCACCTTGGTGTCGTCACCCTTACCATCCTTATAGGGGTTCAGCACATAGTTGTGGTCATACCCTCTGCCATATTTGAGTTGTGTGAAGGTAGTGTCCCCGATGGTTTCATACAGTGCGTGACGCTTGGTGAAGTCCATGGGTGTACCGTAAACTGGTTTAATCTCTCCAGTTGTCATGAAGGTGCTGTCGCATGGTGTGTAGTTGTCGGCATTGACATAAAGAACCATGTTGGTGCCAGCCTTTGAGGGATCGCCAGAGAGGTTGAAGTACGAGTGGTTCGTCATGTTGATGACGGTTTCTGCGTCGGTGGTGGCCTCAAACTTCATATCCAAGGTGTTGTCGCTGGTTACCGTGTAGGTAACTGTTGCCGTTACGTTGCCGGGGAAGTTGTTATCACCGTCGGGAGAATGTAAGACGAGCTGCAGCGTTGAGTCGTTCAACTGGTTACCTTCGTATACGGAATATTGCCAACCTGAGGGACCACCATGCAGACAGTGTCCGAAATTGTTGCGTGGCAATTGAATCTTCTTTCCCGCAACCGTGATTTGACCCTGATTGATGCGGTTGGCGTAACGACCAATGGCTGCGCCGAAATCGCTGGCGTTGTTGACAGAATCGGCATACTGCGCAATGTTGTCATATCCTAGCACTACATCAGTAGCAACACCGGCTTTGTTGGGTACGCAGATTGACACAACGCGTGCACCAAAGTTTGTGACGCAAACTTCCATGTCATTGTTGTTCTTCAAAACGAACAGCTTAACTGGCTTTTCGTTGAGTGTTGTGTCAAACTTGGCAGGGTCTAAGCCGGAAACGGTTAATTTACTGTTGTCACTGGACGAGCAAGCCGTAAACAGTGCCATGGCAAATGCTGCGCCCATGAATAATCCTTTAGTTAGTTTCATCTTGAATGCTTTGGTAATATTTGTTATGAGTGAATAAAAAACAAAAAGATACCTGTTATCAAAATGTTGATAACAGGTATCTTTATTTGCTATCAATTAGCATACTTTGTGAGAGCCCTGGCTGATGACAACGTCATAGATTTCTGGTTTCTTGCCGAATTTAGCCAGATATTTTTCTGTTACATCGGCAACGAACTTGTCATGGATTTCATCCTTAACCAGGTTGATGGTGCAGCCACCGAAACCGCCACCCATGATACGACTGCCGGTTACGCCGTTCTCTTTCGCAACGTCATTGAGGAAATCAAGCTCTTCGCAAGATACCTCATAGTCCTTGCTCAGGCCTTCATGTGTCTCGTACATCTTCTTACCCACCGTCTCATAGTCGCCAGCTTCCAATGCGTCGCAAACGGCCAGCACACGGTCTTTCTCACCCAGTACGAAGCGGGCGCGGTTGTAATCTTCCTCACCAACTTCGGCTTTCACGGCTTCTAATTGCTCCCATGTGCAGTCGCGCAGGGTTTCAAATTTCTCATTTGGGTACTTGGCTGCAATGTGTTTTACGACATTCTCGCAGGATTTGCGACGGTCGTTGTATGGCGAACCCACTAATTCGTGTTTCACGCATGAGTTGACGAGCATGAGTCTGTAGCCCTCTGGGTTGAATGGGAAGTATTCGAACTCACGACTACGGCAGTCGAGGCGCATGAGCTTACCCTCCTGACCGAAGACACTGGCAAACTGATCCATGATACCGCAGTTAACGCCTACATACTTGTGCTCTGTAGCTTGTCCTGCCAAAGCCATGTCCCATTTAGACACTTTGTTCTCACCGAACAAATCATTCAAGGCAAAGGCGAAACAGCTTTCCAGAGCAGCTGAGGAAGACATTCCGGCACCAAGTGGCACATCGCCAGCGAAAGCGGTGTTGAAGCCTTTTACGTCAACGCCAAGTTTCTTCATTTCTTGCACCATGCCGTAGATATAGCGCGCCCAACTGGTGCGGGGACCTTGGGGATCGTCTACCTTAAACTCTACACGGTCTTTCATGTCTATAGCGTAGCACATGACCGTATTGGTACCATTGGGGCGAACTTCAGCCATGATTCCCTTGTCTACTGCGCCTGGAAATACGAATCCACCGTTATAATCTGTATGTTCGCCAATTAAATTAATGCGACCTGGTGAGAAATAAATATTTCCTGTTTTGCCATCAAAGTGCTTGATGAAACGACTTCTTACATGATCTATGTCCATCATAATTAATAGGGTTTAGGGGTTTATAATCTAAAAATTGTTTTATCATAAAAAATGCTGAATGTACTTATCTGGGATAAGCATTCAGCATTTTATGTTGCTTATTATTCTACAGGAATGTCTTTGTTCACATTCTTGCAGCCTACCAGAGCGTAGTAGAGTAGGTATGCGAGCATGGCAATAACAAGCCAGTAGCTGGCAATGTAATCGTTGAGGCTGGTTGCAATTTGGTCTTGGATGAATGGCATCACACCACCACCAACAACCATCATCATAAAGATACCTGACGCTGCGGCCGTGTATTTACCCAGACCTTCTGTTGCCAGGTTGAAGATACAGCCCCACATGATTGAGGTACAGATACCACATGAAATGATGAAGAAGCACTTGATAGGAACTTCAGAGCCACGGAATGACACGGCAGAACTCTCGGGGAGCACAATGGCAATCAATAAAAGGATGATGGCCAAGGATGAGGTGAAAATCATCTGTGTGCGTGAGGATACTTTACCACTGATGAAACTGCTGACGAAACGGCCAACGAGCATCAACAACCAATAGATGGCTACGATACCACCCGCTACGGCTGCCGCACCGGGGAAGTCAAGTTTGGTGATGTAGAAATTCAATTCAGCTGGAATACCAACTTCAATTCCCACATAGAAGAAAATGGCAATCACGCCGAGGATAAAGTGGCGGAAGTTCCATGGACTGTATTCAGACTTAACGCCTGGGGCGGTTGACTGTGGTTCTGGAATGGCTACGAATGAGATGATGAGGAAGGTAACGGCAAACACGCCCATGGCAACCCAAAGCAAGGGAGTGACGTCAGACATGCTGGTCTTGTCGGTAACTTGACCAATGAGCACACCAACAAAGAACGGGGTGAGTGTTGCTGCGAGTGAGTTTAATGTTCCTCCGGTTTGGATGAGTTGGTTTCCACGGTTACCGCCTCCGCCAAGAAGGTTCAACATAGGGTTGACTACCGTATTTAGCATACATACACAGAATCCGCAAATGAACGCACCTAACAAGTAGACGATGAAGTTGAGCATGACAGGCTGTCCCTGAACGCTGAACATCTCACTGCTACCGCCAAACATACTAGATAAATATTGTACGAACAAGCCGACGAAACCTACTGCGATAGCAATCAGAGCGGTTTTCTTGTAACCGTATTTCACGAGCATCTTACCGGCTGGGATACCCATGAAAAGATAAGCCAAGAAGTTCATTAAGTTACCAACCATACCAGCCCAAGAGTAGGTTTTACCCCAAATGTTTCCGAATGGTGCTGCAAGATTGGTTACGAATGAAATCATAGCAAAGAGGAACATCATTGAGATAATCGCAACAATGACGCCATTTTTGTTTGTCTGTTGTTCCATTTTTAGTTGAAAGATTTTTTTATTAGTTATTTTAGATATTTCTTCCTGGTTTATTTCTGCGTATAAAACTTATAAACAGTCTTTTGCTTATATTCTTGGTTAGGTTTCAATACCACTGATGGGAAATATGGATGGTTGGGAGAATCGGGGAAATGTTGCGCCTCGAAACAAACGGCACTGCGGCGTGGGAATGTAGCACCATGTTGTCCCTTATAACCATCTGCCCAGTTGTCAGTGTACAATTGTACGCCTGGTTCGGTGGTATACACTTCCATGATGCGGCCACTCGTTGGATCTGTCAATCTGGCTGCAAAGCTTAGTTCACCTTCTTCTTTCTTATTCAACACGAAGCAATGATCAAATCCGGCACCATTTTTGATTTGCACGTCGTCTGCTTCTATGTCTTGCCCGATGGGCTTAGGCTGGCGGAAGTCAAATGGTGTTCCTTCTACAAATCGAATTTCACCCGTGGGAATAGAGGTGTCATCGATTGGAATATAATAATCTGCATTGATTTCGCAAATCTGGTTTTCTATTGTAGGAGTAGGATTTGCGATGCCTGGCAGTGAGAAAAAACCATGGCTGGTGAGGTTGATGATAGTCTTTTTATTGGTGGTCGACATGTATTCTATCGACAGTTCGTTATCATCATTGAACGAATACACAACCGTTGTCCTTAATTCTCCTGAAAAGCCTTCTTCGCCATAAGGACTTACATATTTAAGAACCAGGGTTTGATCGTCCATCTGAAGGGCATCCCAAACGCGGGCATTGAACCCTTTGTTGCCCCCATGAAGGCAATTTGGACCATTATTAATGGGCAAGTGATATTCCTTGCCATGCAAATGAAATTTACCTTTTGCGATGCGATTACCATATCGCCCAATCAAAGTAGACAGGTAAGGTTCAGGTGAATCAATGACGTCCTGGATGTTGTCGTGACCTTGAATGACGTTGGCGAGTTTGCCTTCTTTGTCAGGAACCATGATGGCAACGATGGCACCCCCGTAGTTGGTGATGGCTATTTCGTTGCCAACATTATTTTTGAGAATATAAAGATCTGTATTTTTTCCGTCTATGGTGGTTTGAAAATCCTTGGACTTCAATCCACAGAGGTTTTCTGTTTCTGTTGTGTTCGTCATAAAAATAAGTTTTTAGTTACTTGATGCTTTTGCAAAGTAACTGAAAAAAAATGAATATGACAAACTTAAGTCATAAAAAAACATTGACTTTTGGTGTTAAAATCTATTAAAGTGTCATTGTTTGAGAAAGGTCAATAAATCGGCTACCACATAACTACTTCCACCGATGAAAATGAAATCCTGCGCATCTGCGTCATGCATGGCAGCTTGGTATGCATCCTTCACGGTTGGGAACGCTTTTCCGTGGAGATGGTTTTCACGCCCTAATTGTGCAACTTTTTCAACAGGAAAAGCGCGTTGACATGAAGGTTGTGTCCAATAGTATTGTGCATTCTTGGGCAACATTTTCATGATTGTCGACAAGTCTTTATCGTCCACCATACCGAATACAATTCTCATTTGCGCACAATCTTGTTGCGCCAATTGTTGGCTCAGATAAGTCCAACCGCCAGCATTGTGCCCCGTGTCACAATATGTTGCCGGCGACTTTTGAATGCATTGCCATCTTCCCAGTAGTCCGGTGGTGGTCGAAACCTGTTTGAAGCCTTGGCGTACACTGTTGTCAGACAATTTGATAAGGTTGTTGTTCTTCAGCACTTTCACTGCATTCAAGACGGTGTTGGCGTTTTTGTCTTGATAATTTCCCATCAAGTCACCATGAATTTCTCCGAATGACTGTGTTTTATAGACTCTTTCTTGCAATGCATTATCATACCTAGAGGCGATGATTTCATTGTTATCTTCAGCGAAAATCAGGGGAGCTTCATGTTGGTTTGCAACTTCTTCAAACACGTTTTTCGTCTCTGCCGTTGTCTCACCCACCACCACAGGAATGCGGTTTTTGATGATACCGGCTTTTTCTTTGGCGATTAATGGCAGTGTGTTACCCAGAAATTGCGTGTGATCCAGACTGATGTTGGTAATGATGGATAGGATAGGGGTGATGATATTGGTACAATCGAGCCTACCTCCCAGTCCCACTTCTATAACCGCAACATCGATTTTCTGCTCTGCAAAATATGTAAATGCCAGTGCTGTTGTCAGTTCAAAGAATGAGGGATGAAGGGGTTCAAAGAAACTTCTTTCTTCTTCAACAAATTTAATCACGCGTTCTTGGTCGATACATTGGCCATTGACGCGTATGCGTTCCCTGAAATCAATGAGGTGAGGAGAGGTGTAAAGTCCTACTTTATACCCTTCTGCTTGCAGAATTGAGGCTAATGTATGCGAGCATGATCCCTTGCCATTGGTGCCTGCTACATGAATAGTCTTATATTGTCTGTGTGGATGATTAAAATGCTCATCCAGTGCCAGTGTGTTTGTTAGGCCTTCTTTGTAGGCCGATGCGCCCACATTTTCAAACACAGGGGTTGCGTGAAAAAGGTAATCAATTGTTTCTTCGTATGTCATCTTAAACCAAAAAAAATGCAGTTGATGCTAGCCATCAACTGCGAGTTTAACTTAATCAAAATAATTTCTGAACTTCTTGAAGATAGACCGTTTGGTCGCGTTGTCGCCTTTGAAATTATCATTATTGCGCAAATTCTCCAGCATATTCTTCTCCTCACGACTCAAAGTCTTTGGTACGAAGACGCTGATGTGCACCACCAAGTCACCTTTTCCGCTGCCATATCCTTGCACGGCGGGCAATCCTTTGCCTCTCAGGCGCAATGTCTTCCCAGGTTGTGTGCCGGCATCAATCTTGATTCTAACGCGCGTTCCTTCCAGTGTGGGTATCTCTACGTCTCCTCCGAGGGCCGCAGTTGGGAAGTCGAGCAGCAGGTTGTAAACAATATCCTGACCGTCACGAATGAAGGTGTCGTTTTCTTCTTCTTCAATGTACACCTGGATATTCCCGTTGATACCGTTTCGTTGCCCAGCATTACCCTTGCCAGGAACGTTCACGACCATGCCTTCTGCCACTCCAGCTGGTATCTTAATCTCAACGATTTCCTCGCCTTTAACCACTCCGGTACCATGACACTGATGGCATTTGTCTTTGATGACGGTGCCTTCTCCGTGACAGGTTGGACATTCCGTTTGTGTTTGCATCATGCCCAGCATGGTTCTTACCGTCTTGACCACAACACCACTTCCGTGACAGGTAGGGCAGGTCTCTGACTTACTTCCGTTTTCTGCACCACTACCATGACAGTGTGTACAGGTAACATCCTTTTTTACTTTAAACTTTTTGGTAACTCCGGTTGCGATTTCTTGTAGCGAGAGTTTCACTTTCAGCCGCAGGTCAGAACCTCTGTATTGAGGTCGTTGTCTACTGCCTTCGCCACCAAATCCACTGAATCCACCAAAACCTCCATGTCCGCCAAATACATCACCGAACATAGAGAATATGTCGTCCATGGAGAATCCGCCTGTTTCTCCGAACCCTCCAAATCCCCCTGCACCGGGAGCGTTAAAGCCAAACTGATCGTACTGTTGTCTCTTTTGCGGATCATGCAATACGTCATAGGCCTCGGCTGCTTCCTTGAATTTCTCTTCAGCTTCCTTGCTGTCGGGGTTGCGGTCGGGGTGATATTTGATAGCCAGTTTGCGGTAAGCTTTCTTTATTTCGTCTTCTGAAGCGTTCTTGTCAATGCCAAGCACTTCATAGTAATCACGTTTTGCCATTTATTTAATCCTATATACTCTCTTATATACACTGTTCCTCGTTTACTGGCCTACAGCCACTTTAGCATGTCTGATGACCTTTTCGTTTAGGGTGTATCCTGTTTGCACACAATCTATTACTTTTCCTTTTTTGTCTTCTTCTACACCAGGAACCATGGCAACGGCCTCATGAAAATCTACATCAAAGTCTTTGTCCTCTGTTTCGATTTTCTTGACGCCTAAGCCCTCTAATGTGGTTTGAAGTTTCTTGAAAATCAACTCCCAACCCTCTTCCAATGCCTGGATATCCTCTGTGTTTGCTGAATTTGCTGCTGCTCTTTCCATGTCATCAAGGATGGGCAGAATGGCCGAAACCGTTTTTTCGCTACCATTGAAAATCAATTCAGCCTTCTCTTTTTGCGTGCGTTTTTTGTAATTCTCAAACTCTGCAACGGTGCGTAGATATTTGTCTTTCAGTTCATCAAGCTCGGCTTGTGCCTTCTGAAGCGGATTTTCTTTAGTTTCTGAAGTATCTTCTACTTCTTCAGTTTCTTTCTGCTCATCCGAAATTTCAGCGTTCGCTTCATTGTCTACTGTAGCTTGTGTGTCCACATCGCCTTCTTGATTTTTGAGAATGTCTTCTTTCGCTTGGTGCTTCAATTTATTTTTATTGCTCATTTTCCTAATAATTGATAATTCTTCTGTTATATCATAGCAAAAAGCTTGCCAAGTTTTAATTACTTGTCAAGCTGTTTTGTCTTTGTGAGATACTGCTATAGAATGCACGCCGTTCTTTTCTCAAGCATTATACATCTTTTCTTTCAATTCTTTGATTTGCTCATCGTAGATATACTCATCGTATTCCATTAGTTTGTCTATAGTGCCATTCGGTGTCAATTCGATGATGCGATTGGCTACCGTCTGAATGAATTCATGGTCATGACTGGAGAACAGAATGTTACCCTTAAATGACACGAGGTTGTTGTTAAATGCCTGGATGCTCTCCAAATCAAGATGGTTGGTTGGGGTGTCTAATATCAGGCAGTTGGCATTTTTCAGTTGCATGCGAGCAATCATGCAGCGCATTTTTTCACCACCCGACAGCACGTTAACCTCTTTCAATACTTCCTCGCCAGAGAACAGCATGCGGCCCAAATAGCCTTTCATAACCACCTCGTTGCCCGTCCCAAACTGGCTGAGCCAGTCCACAAGATTCAGCTTTGAGTTGAAATATTCGGCGTTGTCGAGTGGGAGATAGGCGGTGGTGATGGTCACACCCCATTTGTAGGTACCCGCATCAGCCTGTCGATTGCCGTTGATGATTTCGAAGAGCGCTGTCATGGCCTTGGGATTATGGCTCAAGAAAACAATCTTCTCATCTTTTTCTACATTAAAACTGACGTTGTCAAAGAGTACCGTTCCATCGGTGTCGACCGCCTTGAGTCCTTCAACTTCCAAGATTTGATTGCCTGGTTCTCGATCCATTTGGAAGATAATTCCAGGATATTTTCTACTCGATGGACGAATTTCCTCCACATTCAGTCGCTCCAACATCTTCTTACGAGAGGTGGTTTGCTTGCTTTTTGCCACATTGGCAGAGAACCGTCTGATAAACTCTTCCAGCTGCTTGCGCTTCTCTTCAGCTTTCATCTTTTGATTCTGAGCCTGACGCAATGCCAGCTGAGAACTCTCATACCAGAACGAATAGTTGCCAGAGAATACCGTTACTTTACCAAAATCGATGTCAACGGTCTGTGTGCTGACGGCATCCAGAAAGTGACGGTCGTGGCTAACCACCAACACCGTTTGCTCTACATTGCTCAAATACTCTTCCAACCACTGCACCGAGTCAAGGTCCAAGTCGTTGGTAGGCTCGTCAAGCAATAAGTTTTCTGGATTGCCAAACAAGGCTCTTGCCAGCATGACACGCACTTTCTCGTTGTTCGACAGCTCTGCCATCTGCTTGTTGTGCAAGTCTTCTTTGATACCAAGATTCTGCAAGAGTTGGGCTGCATTGCTCTCAGCTTCCCATCCGTTCATTTCTGCGAACTTCAGTTCCAAATCTGCTGCGCGATTCCCATCTTCTTCCGTCATCTCGGCTTTGCCGTAAAGGGCTTCGCGCTCTTTCATGTTGTTCCACAATGGCTCGTGCCCCATCAATACGGTGTCCATCACCTTGAATTCATCATATTTGAAGTGATCTTGTTCGAGTACCGACAAACGCTCACCCGGTCCCAGCTCAACGGTCCCTTTGTTTGGCTCTAATTCGCCGCTGATAGCTTTCAATAATGTTGATTTCCCTGCACCGTTGGCACCTATAATCCCATAGATGTTTCCGCGCGTGAATTTGATGTTGACGTCCTTGTAGAGCACTCTCTTGCCGAATTGGATGGCAAGATTTGAAACTGTTATCATGTTCTTTACCTTAACTATTTATGATTTGGGTGCAAAGGTAATCATTTTTATCTACAATTTTGGTGCAACTGGCTGATAAATTGCATCAGCCAGTCGTTGCTATTCTGCCAACTTGTATGGGGTCTTAACAGCTGCATGAGCGGCTTTTTGTGCCGTCAAAGCATCTTTGGCCGTTACTTTTGCGGGGCGAAACTTCTTACCTACACAGCTTTTCCCCGTCAGTGCTTCTGCCCATGTACATGCGGCGATGTAGCGACCTATGCCCAAATCCAAGTGAAAGCCGTCGCGGTTAAGGTGATCGCCAAGATAGGTGGCGCGAGCGTTTTGCACAGCCGTACCAGAAGGAATGACGAAATGGATGTCAGGATGATGCTCCATGTTTTGACGAACGGCATCCCGAATGGCGTTGTACATGGTCATTTGGTCATTGTTATAGCTCTTGAATCCTCCGTGTTTTGAATATTGAGGATAGGCCCACGTCATGTGAAAACCTATGCGCGGGTTCTTGTTCGTCGCAATGGCCTTGACGTATCGGAGAAGGTTTGTCTGAAAAGGTTCGTAGGTGCGATACAAACCAGCGTCCTGACTTACTTGCTGAAAGGTGATGATATCCCACTCTTCATCAATAACGATGGAGGTAAGCGTGCGCTTCTCAGATGTTGTCTTTTTGCCTTTTACAATCTTCCTGTAGCTGAAAGCCGGCTCTTGGTTCACCACTACTTTCCAGTGCGATTCAAGCCCTTGTCCGCCTCGGTAGGCATTTCCGATAATCAGTTGGTCGCCGTTCTCGGCACAAAGTTCGTAAAGATACTGTTCAACGGCGTCTTCAGAAAAACTGTTTCCTATGGCCAACACTCTAATGGTTTTTGCTGACAGGCTTACCGAAATCAGCAACAACAAAGTTAACAATGCATGTTTCATGTTTGTAATTTGATAGATAATTGATATTTCACTTTTATTATTGACAATCGCCGGGTGCAGTCACTATCGTCAGCTCACGACCTTGTTGAAGGGCTGCATCTTGAATAAACCATCCTTTCAATCGTTTACCGCCATATTCAATGCGCTTGATTTTATTGCCTTTGCCCTGCTTGCGTATGGTGAACGTCTTGCCGTTGTTTAATGTAAATTTCACTCGGTCGAACAACGGAACGGTTACAATGTATTCGGGGTCGGCTGGCGATAGGGTGTAGAGGCCCATTGCATTGAAGACAAACCAGGAGGACATTTCCCCCGCATCATCCATGCCGGCCAAGGCCAAACGGTCTTCACCCATATCGTAATAGTGGTTCATGATGCTGTCTAAAACACACTGAGCCTTGTCTTGGCGTCCCACAAAATAGTACATGTAGGGTATGCTGTGCCCAGGTTGGTTGCCATGACAATAGTTACCGATGAAGCCAGTAAGATTCTCAACTTCGTATCCCCGCCATGGTTCCGAAAACATCTTGTCCAACTTCTTTTCTATTGTTTTCTTGTTAGGATACAAACGGATGATGCCCGGTATGTCGTGGGGTGCGAAAAACAGGTTGTTCCATGCATTGGATTCACGGTACATGTACGCAAAGTATGGATAATAAGGGTCAAACTCCTTGATAAATGAGCCGTCGGCAATCCTTCCTCTAAAGAACCCTGTGGATGGGTCGAATACATTCTTGTAATTTTGTGAATGCTTCATCAGCAGTTTGTAGTTCTTGGTGTCACCCAGTATTTTAGCCACCTGCGCCGTTGCATAGTCATCGTACGCATATTCCAAGGTCTTGGTGACGGCCGCCTTGTATTCGTCGTAATAAGGAACGTGAGTTGTGTCCTTCTCTGCAATCCATCCTTGTTTGAGGTATTCATCCAGATAAGGTCTTCCACCTTTGCCTGGCACCGTGGCGTTTTTCAAGATAAGCTGATAGGCACGGTTGAGGTCAAATCCGCGTAAGCCCCGTCGATAACTACCGGCTACAAAGGTCGAGGCGTGGTCACCATGGAAGAAAGTGGGCATGTAACCGTTGCGCTTCTCGCCTTCGTCAATGAGCGAACGCAAGATGTCGATGGTAATCTGCGGCTCTATCAGTCCAATCAACACCAGCTTGTTGCGATAATCGTCCCAAAACGAAGGGTTGGTGTAGTAGTGAAATCCATTGTTTACCGTGTTTCCCCGTGCATCTGTATAGTCTTTGTTCACGTCGCTTCTGAGGCAAGGCCATAAGCATGAGCGGTACAGACAGGAGTAGAACAATTGTTTTTGTCGATTCGTACCGCCTGTCACCTGAATCTTGTTGAGCAGCGCCTCCCACGTCTGGTCAGCCTCATTCCTCACTTGCGCGAAATCTTTTTGTCGCATTTCGGCTTCCAGATTGGCTTTGGCACCTGCTACGCTCACAAACGAGAAGCCTATTTTGAGCTCCAAGGGCTGCTGGGTGGTCGAATTCTTAAAGTCAACTACCGAAACGGTGTGGTTTCTTCCTTGCAGCTGTCCGATGTGGTCGACTGCATAATTGGATATGGCATAGAAATATATTTTACCATCCGCATGCTGATAGCCGGAAAACGAATGCTCTCCAACCTTTTCGATTGCCCACTCGCGAACGTGGTTGTTGGTGCGCGTCATGTCGGCAATCAGCCGCTTCCGGTCTCCAGGTTTGAAGGTGTATTTGTGGTAGCCGCATCGCAGGGTAGAGGTCAATTCTGCATTGATTCCATAACGTTCGAGGTACACTTGATAGTAGCCGGGGTGGGCGCTCTCGTTGTAATGCGAGAAGGGTGATGCAAAGTCGTCGGCGTTCACCCGTTCTGCATTCGTGGGCAATAGGGGCAGATGCAGCAAGTTCCAGTGGCCTTTACAGGTGTGTGCAAAGCCATAAATCTGTTTGTCTTCATACTGATAACCGGCGCCGCTTCGATACATGGTTACCGGTGTGAGTTGTACCATGGCATGTGGCAAAGACGAACCGGGGAAAGTTTCGCCTCCCCATGTGCGGTTTTCTCGTTTCCTCTCGTATTGAAGATCTTGTTGGGTCCATAGGGTGACCGTACCCAAAAATGGGTTTACATATTGCGTAAGTTTGTCTGTGGCCCAAGCGTGGTAGGTGAAGAAAACAAGCAGCACGGAGAGCAGGGCATATCTTTTCATGAGCTTATCGTTAAGTTAAAGTTTAGTTAGGGCAGGGCAGGCCGCATTACCATAAAAGATAGCGACCTATCCATTAGCAAAAGCAAAGGTACAATTTTATTTTTTGAAAAAAGAACCGGACAGCTTGAAAAAATGCAAATGATTCATCTGCATCATGAGCCAGTGCTGATAACGGTCCGGTTTTTCCACGAAAAATACAGCTGCTGATGATTGATGGGTATTACTTCATTTTAGAGTAAATGTTCGATGAAGTAAAGCGTTGGCAATCATTATATTATGTAGTCTTTTCAAAGTCATGGGTTTTACGCGCCAAAGTCATGGAGTTTAGACGTTAAAGTTGTTGACTATGAGGCGTAAAGTCAATGACTTTAAAGCGGCACTTTAATATCATGGAGATTCCTCTCTGGGCGGATGCCGTAATCGTGCCGCTTTCGCCAGATGAGGAAGGTTTGAAGTCGTTCTTGCATTTTAAGAAAAATTGCTGCGGCGGTCGATAATTTTTATTATCTTTGCCTGAAAATTCAACGAGTTGAACTAAACGATGATACGAACTATTTTCCAGATACTTTTCGCTTTTTTCTTGGTTGTTTTTCCCCTCCATGGGTTTACCCAAGAGAGTCCAAGTGTAGAAAAGCTGACGATAGACCAATCGCTACAGCGCCTGGCGAAACGCCTGTTGCAAAACAAGCAGGGCAGTATTGTGGCCATCGAGCCAGCTACGGGGCGAGTGCTTGCGCTGGTTAGTAACGACAAGTTGGACGATGGCGTCAATCGTGCCATATCCACATCTTATTCGCCCGGATCCACTTTCAAGGTGGCTCAAGCCTTGTTCATGCTGTCAGAAGGAGCCATAGACACGAAGAAGACGTATGCTTGTCACCATGGTTTCTCGTTCAATGGCATTCGTATTGGCTGTCATCCACATCGTTCGCCGCTGTCGATGATTCAAGCCATTGGACAATCGTGCAACGCGTTTTTTTGCAAATCGTTCCAAGAAACAATCGACAACCGCCAGCTGTATGCTACACCCTCTGCCGCCATCAATCGGTGGGCCGACTACATGCACAGCATGGGGCTGGGCGTGCCGCTTGGCATTGATTTGGAAAATGAAGACCGTGGATTGATTCCTGATTCGGCTTATCTGCAAAACCTGCACAAGAAATGGAACGGAACGACCATTATGTGGGTAGGAATGGGGCAGGGGGAAGTAAAAACCACGCCTTTACAACTCTGCAATTTGGCCGCACTGGTTGGCAATCGCGGTTATTACATCACTCCCCATATACACGAAGACGCCTCCGGACATGCCGTTGACACCACTCGACACCACTGCATGGCCACGCCTGAAGCTATTGACGTTGTTATCAAAGGCATGCGAGCAGCCGTCAAAGGAGGCACGGCACATGCCATCAACGCTCATCAATATGAAATATGTGGCAAGACCGGAACTGCTGAAAACAAGGGGGATGACCATTCTACCTTCATGGGTTTCGCTCCAAAAGATTTGCCTCGCATCGCTGTGAGCGTATATGTTGAGAATGGAGGTTTCGGTGCTGATTTGGCTGCACCAATGGCTTCTCTCATCATCGAGCAATACCTCAATGGCCGACTATCTGAGAAGTCGGCCCAAAAGGCTGAGAGGTGGGCGAAAAAGAAAGTGAAAATCACCCCGATAGAAATTCCCATTACACTTGATGATATGTGATGGTGGACGCTACTTATGAGCCTGTAGGAACTGTTGTTTGTTGCTCTCATCATCTTTGACTGTCACGTGCATTAAATGATTTGTTTTTAGCGAATGATGGATTTCAAGGCATGAACGCATTATTATTAAAAGAAAACTTTGTCGATGAAAGGAATTATTATGAAGATTTTGTCAACTATTATCCATGGTGGGATTCGCGTCCTGTATGGTAGTGTATTTCTTGTTTTTTGTACCTATATGTTCACTTCCTGCGTTATAGACACAGTGACCTCATTTGGCATAAGGAATAGTTCTAATGACACTCTTTATATCGAACTTTCAGAGTCAGATTCTCCTGGTGATTTAATATATTGGTGCGAGGATTCGATTGATTTGATGCCTCCTGCTTGGGTTGCAGACACAACCGAGATATATATCAATAACAAAAAAGTAATCTTAGATAAACGTTTCTATGCATTGCCAGACTCAACTGTGTTTGTAGGTCCATACTCATTTGACACCAAAGATACTTGCTATATATATGCTATAAAAAAGCAGATAATTGAACGTTATACATTAGATAAAATCCGTGAGAGAAAACTCTATGACCGACAGGTTGTAACCAAGAAAGATTTCCATGATCGCTTCTTCGAGTACAGGCCTGTGGGTATGTCATCAAATTCACATTAGGCAGCCTTTTGGACTGTACAAGCATCAAAGTGGTAAAGATGCCTCAGATTTTGGCGCACTTAGGTATTCGTGATACGAGGAATGATAGATACATGGCTATTATTATCAGAGATAACGACACGGTGAGACATTATCTTGACTTCTCGGACAATTTAGACAGCATTCTCTGCGTTATGGATGAGAATGGTGCGAAGGTTTTCGATTCCTCCTACGATGCGTGGGGCAGGCAGACGGTGACGATCAGCACAATAGGCCTTCACCGTGGCTATAGGGGACATCGTCGCTAAATTAATACGTTTAACTTTTATGTAATTATGTTGTATTTTAAGTTTCAATATCGGCACCGTCAAGAAAATGGTATTATGAAGAAAAAAAATATATGGCGAGTACTATTTTCGGTGTTAAATGATATCTTTGCTGCAAATCCTGATTTTGAAAACAAAATTCCTTATGTTGCACTATGGGTTGTTGAGTATGAAAATAATAAATTTAACCAAGTAATAAGAGAGCTAGGCTTTGATACTAATGGGAAAATTATAGTAAAATTACCAGATAAAAGAAATTTTGGATTTTGGATAGATTCTGATTATACAATGAAAGACTATTGTAAACTAAATATCCAAATGATAACAGAACAAGAGTTTAACAATTTATGGAACTCTGTCGATTATGATAGAAAAAAAGGTGATTTTAAACCTGTTCATAGCTTCTGACAGGGTGTCGCAACAAAACTTCATCCTTGTTTAAAGAGTTGCAAAACAATATTCATGGGATGATATCCGAATTAAGAAGTTATACCATCGAAGAATAGTTGTTAGAGATTGTAACGGTAAGTTTGATAAGACAATCCATTAGAAAATTATGAATAAGATTATAAAGATGGCACTCCTATTAATATTGCTATTTTTGATTTGTAGTTGCTCTACAAATACAGTTAAAAAAGAAAGTCTTTCGGGAAATTCTCAAAAGGATAGTATTTCCACAAAGTATGATGACTCTATTGTAGTGAGGAGCCATGTAGACAAAACAATAGGAAAGGAATTATCATTATGGATGCATAATAAATCAAATAAACCTATTAGACTGAAAAAAGAATACCAGATACAGGTTCTTGAGGACAGTTCTTGGCTTACACTTGTAAAAGCACACTTGGATGCAGAGCCATTGATACATCCTAAAGATACTTTAACCGTCAAATTTGATTTAAAGATTCCTGAAGTAAGTAGAAATCTTTTAAAAGAAAATATTGCTGTCCGGTAAAACTCAAAAGAGCATAAATATCCTCCCCGAAGCCCAGTAAAATTGGACTTCGGGGTTTATTTTTTCAAAAGTAAGCCCCCTCTTAATCGAAAAGACTTGGTTCTGGCGGCGCTTTTTGCATCTCC
>JAQYPT010000076.1 GCA_028726625.1 Prevotellaceae bacterium
ATCTACACAAATCGACCTTTCTCTTGCATTTGCCCTGCATTAATGACTATCTTTGCTCATGGTTATGTTTTATTTTAGTAAAAACAAAGATAACCAAAAGGGCTGACACCTCGTGAGAAGTGTCAGCCCTAAATTATTTTGATTAATAAAGTTTTACCGGACAGCAATAATTATCAATGACCAGTGGTCTCCAAGACAAATATCTGGTTATCTGCGCAAGAATGAGGGGATAAAGGTGTCCCACCAGTCCATCTATAACATCATCCACAATGCACGACTGGGGAACTTGCCAAGCATACAAGGCATAAGATGAAGTACGGGCATCGTCCCAAGGGCAGACATCTTCCAATCAAAGACAGGGTGAGTATCCATGAAAGAAGTAAATTAGCAGAGCCTAACTGTTGATTGTCCTCCGTCCCTCATTGCATTGCCATCAGTATTGAATTTAAGGCTGAAAAAGATTGTCATAAAAAGGGCTTGATTCCGTGTGAGGAATCAAGCCCTAAGTTCTTATGCTCAAATAAGTTTTTTGCTCAAATAACTTTTAGCGGACAGCAATAGAAAAATCTGTCCTGTTTAAAAGGGGCGTGAGAAAAATACTTAATTATTCTCCTTTTTCCATGTCTGCTTTCAACTTGGCAAGCACATCCAAGTCACCAAGACTTGTTCCTGCTGTCACATTGTTGATTTGTGGAATATCATTCGATTTCTGGGTGGTAGAGTGCTTGCGTGCAGGTTTCACGTCATCTTTCACATCTTCGAAGGTACGGCTGTGTGAAAGAATGATACGCTTAGTCTCCTTAACAAACTCAATTACCTTGAATTCGAGTTCTTCACCCTGTTGTGCCTGTGTTCCATCTTCCTTCACAAGATGCTTAGGTGTGGCAAAGCCTTCACCACCTTCATTCAGTGTGATAACTGCACCCTTGTCCATCATTTCGGTAATCTTACCGGTATGAATAGAACCTGGTGTGTAAATCGTCTCGTAGGTATCCCAAGGATTCTCTTCCAGTTGTTTGTGACCGAGAGAGAGACGACGGTTCTCTTTATCTATTTCGAGAACTATGACATCGATGGCAGCACCTACTGTTGTAAACTCTGAAGGATGCTTTACCTTCTTGGTCCACGAGAGGTCGCTGATATGGATCAAGCCGTCAACACCTTCTTCAAGCTCAACGAAGATACCGAAGTTGGTGAAGTTGCGAACTTTTGCTGTGTGCTTGCTGCCAACAGGATATTTCACCTCGATGTCCTCCCATGGATCGGCTTTCAGCTGCTTGATACCCAAGCTCATCTTACGGTCTTCACGATCCAATGTCAAGATAACAGCCTCAACCTCATCACCTACATGCATGAAGTCTTGAGCTGAGCGCAGGTGCTGGCTCCAAGACATTTCACTGACGTGAATCAGTCCTTCTACACCAGGAGCAATCTCTACGAAAGCACCATAGTCGGCCATCACCACAACTTTACCCTTCACCTTGTCACCTACCTTGAGGTTTTCGTCAAGTGCATCCCATGGATGTGGGGTCAACTGCTTCAAACCGAGGGCGATACGTTTCTTCTCATCATCGAAGTCGAGGATAACCACATTGATTTTCTCGTCCAGTGAAACCACTTCGTGTGGATCGCTTACGCGACCCCATGAAAGGTCTGTGATGTGTACCAATCCGTCCACACCGCCAAGGTCGACAAACACACCGTATGATGTGATGTTCTTGACTGTACCTTCAAGAATTTGGCCTTTCTCAAGTTTGCTGATAATTTCTTTCTTCTGTGCTTCCAACTCAGCCTCGATGAGTGCCTTGTGTGAAACAACAACGTTGCGGAATTCCTGGTTGATTTTCACTACCTTGAATTCCATGGTCTTGCCTACGAATACATCGTAGTCGCGTATAGGATGAACGTCGATCTGGCTTCCTGGCAAGAAAGCTTCGATGCCAAACACGTCAACAATCATACCACCCTTCGTGCGGCTCTTGATGTAGCCCTGAATAATCTCATCGTTGTCGAGGGCTGAATTGATGCGATCCCAGCTCTTGGTAAGACGAGCTTTTTTGTGGGAAAGAACCAGCTGGCCTTTCTTGTCTTCCTGGTTTTCTACATAAACCTCAACCTTGTCACCTATTTTAAGGTCTGGGTTGTAGCGGAATTCTGAAGCGGGAATGATTCCATCGCTCTTGTAGCCAATGTCAACAATGACCTCTTTTTTGTCAAGGGCGATAACGGTTCCTTCTGTCACTTGGCGCTCACTAACCTTGTTCAAGGTTTCATCGTAAGCCTTCGCCAAGTCTTCTTTGTTGGCGTTTACGTTTGTACCATTTTCAAACTCATCCCAATTGAAGTCCTCTAATGGTTGAACGTTCTTTAAATCTGACATAAAATAATTAATGTTTAAAATTTAATAAAGTTAGACTTTATGTGAATAAATAAATCGGGTGCAAAATTACAACAATATAATGAGAATCAACGAGTGTTGTTTGTAAAACATATCGATAATTACATTATTTTAACTAATCGGATGAGCGTAGCGCATTTTATAAGCACGAGTTCAGTTTAGCTATTCATCCTGTGATTCCATCTTTTCGCTAGATACATCTGAATTTGATAGGAATACCCGTTGGCGGAATTAATTTAGTGCATACTTAATTCTACCAATGGGCCTGTTGTTAATGAAGTTTACGTATTGCAGAATGGTAAGTGCACTAATTTTGCCAATGATTCTGGCAAACAAACCATTCGTTATTTTCGCATAA
>JAQYPT010000077.1 GCA_028726625.1 Prevotellaceae bacterium
CCCCGACGATGACCGTTCTTTTTAACATTTGAGCTGCCACAGAATACACATGTTTTTTATTCATAGGTTTTCAAATGGCACAAAGGTAATAAATAAAGGACATCTGGAGCTTTTCAGCCTACCAAATGTCCATTACGCCTATTTTTATGTGCGTTTCATTCCGCATGTCAATAATATTTGTTATTTTTGCAATTGCAATACAGGGTGGATGTCAACGAGTTAAATCTTTCTTTTTGCTTTGATGTCTACCGTGTGTTGTAGGCATGTTGATGCCGCTATTATGACACAAATCAAAATATAAATAACAACATCATGGATTTATTTCAGCAAATTGTTGAGCGAGCAAAAGCCGACAAACAACGTATTGTGCTCCCCGAAGCATTGGAGGAGCGAACGCTACGTGCCGCTGACCGTGTATTGGCCGACGACATTGCAGACATTATTCTCATTGGCAACCCAGCCGAGATTCACAAACTGGCCGAAGCGCGAGAGCTGAAGAATATCGACAAGGCTACCATCATTGACCCTGAAAACAATCCCAAGAGTGAGGAATATGCCCAGTTGTTGGCTGAACTGCGCAAGAAAAAGGGCATGACACTCGAACAAGCACGCGAGTTGGTGAAGAATCCTTTATACTTAGGCTGCATGATTATCAAGACCGAAGGTGCTGATGGACAGATTAGTGGTGCATTAAGTACGACGGGAGATACATTGCGCCCGGCACTGCAAATCATCAAGTGCGCACCCGGTGTCACTTGCGTGAGTGGTGCCATGCTGTTGATTACGCAGGCAAAGGAGTATGGCGAAAATGGTATAGTGGTTATGGGTGACGTGGCTGTTACGCCTGTTCCCGATGTGGATCAGTTGGCTCAAATCGCCGTTACCACGGCAGCGACGGCAAAGAGTGTGGCAGGATTTAAGGAAGCACGCGTAGCCATGTTGAGCTTCTCTACCAAGGGCAGTGCCTCTCATGAAGTGGTATCCAAGGTTGCCGAGGCTACAAAATTAGCAAAGCAGCGTGCACCACAACTCAAAATCGATGGCGAGTTGCAAGCCGATGCCGCTTTGGTGATGTCGGTAGGACAAAAGAAAGCACCGGGAAGTGCTATCGCTGGCAATGCCAACGTATTGGTGGTTCCCAATTTGGAAGTAGGAAATATTAGTTACAAGCTGGTGCAGCGTTTGGGCAATGCCATTGCCATAGGACCTATCTTGCAGGGAATTGCACGCCCAGTGAACGACCTTAGCCGTGGTTGCTCGGAAGATGACATCTATTATATGGTTGCCATCACCGCTTGCCAGGCACAAGATGCAAAGAAAGAGGAGTAGGAGTGATATAGTTTACAAGTTACAGCCCCACCCCTTAACCCCTCCCCGAAAGGGAGGGGAATAGATAGTTGGTTTAATTGATAAGCTCACAAATTGATAGTTCTACAACATAATTCAACATCATACAGCTAACTACTCCCCTCCCTTTTGGGGAGGGGCAGGAGGAGAGGCTTTAACAAAGAAAAAATAATACAAGCCAAGCCATCTACTTCCCTCCCTTTTGGGGAGGGGCAGGGGGAGGGGCTTTAACGAAGAAAAAATATAACAAGCCAAGCCATCTACTCCCCTCCCTTTTGGAGAGGGGCAGGGGGAGAGGCTCTTAATCTTAAAAACTCAACAATGAACATCTTAGTATTAAACTGCGGAAGCAGCTCCATCAAGTATAAACTCTACAACATGACCGATGAGTCAGTGTTGGCTCAAGGAGGTGTAGAACGAATTGGTCTCGATGAGGCCTTTGTGAAAGTAACATTGCCTAATGGCGAGAAAAAGAAAATCATGCACGACATGCCCGACCACAAAGAAGGTGTGAACTTCGTGTTCTCTTTGCTCACCGACCCCGAGATTGGGGCTATCAAGTCATTAAACGAGATTGATGCCGTAGGCCATCGTATCGTGCAAGGCGGCGACCTGTTCGAGGATAGCGTGATTGTAGATCAGCACGTAGAAGACGGAATCGAGAGCCTGTGCGACTTGGCTCCCGTACACAATGCCGGTCATCTGCGTGGCTTGCGTGCCGTGGATGCACTCATGCCCACCACACCACAGGTGTGTGTGTTCGACAATGCGTTCCATAGCACCATGCCCGATTATGCTTACCTCTATGCCGTGCCATACGAACTGTACAAAAAATATCATGTACGCCGTTACGGCTTCCATGGCACCAGTCACAAATATGTGTCACAGCGTGTGTGCGAATTCTTAGGTAAGGACATCAAGGACATGCGCATCATCACCTGCCACATCGGCAATGGTGCCAGTGTTACAGCCATCAAGGGCGGCAAGTGCATCGATACCTCCATGGGATTGACCCCGTTGGCTGGCGTGATGATGGGCTCGCGTTCAGGCGATATCGACCCATCTGCTGTTACCTATCTCATGGAGAAGTTAGGCAAGAAGCCCCAAGAAATGGCAGACTTTCTGAATAAGGAGAGTGGTGTGCTCGGTATTACCGGCATCTCTTCAGACATGCGCGAGATAGAATCGGCAGCCGAAGAGGGCAATGAGAAGGCTCAGTTGGCACTAAAGATGTATAACTACCGCATCAAGAAATACATCGGTGCCTACGCTGCTGTCATGGGTGGCGTTGATATCATCGTGTGGACGGCTGGCGTAGGCGAGAATCAGATAAGTACTCGCCTCGAGGCTTGCAGTGGATTAGAGTTCTTGGGTGTAAATATGGATGCCGAAGCCAACAAGGTTCGAGGCAAGGAAGCCATTATCTCTGCCCCCGACTCTAAGGTCACCGTTTGTGTGATTCCTACCGATGAAGAGATTGTCATCGCACGCGACACCATGCGATTGGTATCAGAAAAATAACTTTCTTCGATATAAAAACAAGTTAAAGGGGATATGCCAAACGGTGTATCCCCTTTTTGCTGATTTCCCCATTCTCCGTTGGTAAAAGTAGATGTAGCTCCCTCTGTTGCTGATAAGAAAACTGCCTTCATATTCTTAACAAAACAACTTGAGCCTCCCATGCGTTCGGATTGTATGAGGCGAGATTATTAAAACTTAGTGTTCAGTCCTAAAGATACCAAACATTTGGTGTAATCAGAGAATGAGGTGTTGTGCGAATCATATCTCCTCAGTAATATGCCAATGACCGGTCTAAACCTGGCGTTGCCAATATAGGTAAATATGCCAACATCGTAATAGCTGTAGTCCCATTCGCCTTTTCGTTTTATTTGAGTGCCTGTGCCACAAGCCACCTGCATGCTTAGGTACGGCTTGTTGAGAAACGAATAACCAACTTTGGCACCAAGTACGTTACTGGTAAAATGGTCTTTTACGCCATCTACCTTAAACAGCGCAATGGCCCTGTCATAGTTCCAACCTAAACAGAAGTTCTTCAGAATGTTGTATTTAAATTCAAGGCACAGTTCTATGGGTTGAAACTCGTGTGAGAGTGAATTGCCCTGAAGACGATATTCGGTCTCTATCTTGCTGGTTTGTGCAAATCCGGCTATAGAAATACCGACAAATAAAAAGCATAAAATACTAATTGTGAATGTTCTTCGCATTTTTCAATCTCTTTGATGGTTTTGGTTACTTTAGGGATATATGTCGTATCTGCATCGTCTACATATTGTAACCTTTCGAGAACTAAGCCACTTATTCCAAGATGGCTTTCTGATTTTATCGTTTGTTGGCTTTTGAAAATCGTACTGCAAATATACAAAAAAAGCAGCAATGATTCATCAATAGTCGATTATTTTATGCGCATGTGTTGCAATATTTTCTGGATTTTTCTTGACAACGTGCCTCTTCATGCTGGGCGTATTTGCAAACAACCTTGCGTCTGACCGAAAATACGCCAAGGATAAACAGCTTTTGTATCACCTTAATACATAGAGAATTATGGACTTTTGTTGGCGGTTGGCTCTCATGCCTCACGCGTTTTGTAGACAAAAGCATTGCTTTAAGCGGGCAATATGCATGCTTTAGCAGGTCAACAGCCTGTAGATTGTCTGCCAAAGTGATGTCTTTAATCAGGTTAAGGCATGATTTTGATGGTAAATAGCCGGATTTCTTGGCCCAATTACTCCCTGTTTACCTCCTGCCAGCCTATTGATTTTTTCCAGATTGAAAGTTTTGAAGAGCGGTTTTTAGGGTGAAAATTGGTAAAAATAGTCAACCAATCATAGGTGCTTGCCAAACGTCTATATCCCTTGCAAAACTCTCTTTTACGGATCGAACATCGGCACTGTTGATCGATGGACGGGCCCCCTTCTTCATTGCAGGATTATCCCCGAAAGCGCTGTGCCTTTTCTTTGATAGCTTCTGTTGATAATGCTGTTGTTGTCACGGCTCTTTCATTTAACAATAACCTTCGCTGTTATAAATTTTTTCATCCTTTGGTTACTTTTCTCTCAAATGTAGCAATTAAATGAATATAACATCTTGCGTACCAGCAGAAGCACATCATGACATCTCGTTTTTTAACAACGAAAGACACGAAAGAATCTAAAAAACGTTGCCGCAAAAGACATTTCACGAAAGAACGTCCCGTTCTATCTAAAAAAACGAAAAACATTGTTGCAGCCTCTTGCGTTTGACGAAAAATCGGAGAGAGACTGCAACTCTTTGATTTTTGCTTTTTTCGCCAGAACGTCTACGTTCTTTGGTTCCTTTACATCACTCGCAAATTTTCGTGTTTTCTGTTTATTTCGTTGTTGATTTCTTTTGCGCTGTTTACAACAACAAAATATATCATTTTTAAATGAATGAGCCGTGTGTTATTATCACTTGTATACAAGTTTTTTTGAAGTTCATGATTTTTTTTTTATATTTGCGCAGTGTTCATTAGTCGAATCAGTCAAACTTAATCAAAATCAGCAGCAAATGAGATGTAGAATGTTTTTCTTGGGATGTATCTTAGTATCCACCTTATCCATTCATGCACAAGTGCAAAGTTCAAAGGATTCACTCACCATGGAATCCATGATGCACAATCTTCCTGAAGTAATGGTAAAGGGCTCGCGCCCCATCGTCAAGGCAGAGCGTGGCATGCTATTGTACAATATGCCGCTGCTGTTGAAGCAGTTGCCTGCCGACAACGCTTACGAGGCCCTCACACGCATTCCCGGTGTCAGCGATGCCACTGGTAGTATATCCCTCTTGGGCAATGCGGTGACGTTGATTATCAATGGACAAGCCACTACGTTGACGCAAGAACAGCTGGCAGAACGACTGAAAGCGATGCCTGCCGCACAGTTGGCAAAGGCAGAGGTGATGTTGTCTGCCCCAGCTCGCTATCATGTTCGTGGCATGGCTATCAACATTGTTACGAAAGATTATGCCGGTACCAATCGGCTGTCGGGACAGATGGTTGGCGGATTGCAGCAAAACAAATATTCAACTGGTTTTGGCAATCTTTACCTTTCCATGCAAAGAGGCAAGTTTGGACTGGATGCGCAATATCAATACGTTAACGGCAATTCATACAGTGAGTCTTCACGCATAGCCAATCATCCTTTGGGCAGCAAACGTGTAAACTATTATGACGAAACTTGGCAGAAGTCGTTTGGCATCACACACGACTACCGATTGGGTATGAATTATGCGTTCAGCAAGAATCATCGTCTCGACATTGCCTATACCGGAAATTGGAAAAAGGCCAGTTCCAACAACCAAACGACAGGTTTGAGTGTAAGCAGAACGCACCATGACAGTCATGTGTATCTGCACAATGTGGATGTCAACTACTCACTTCCTTTCGGACTTACCCTTAGCGGCTCGTACACCTACTATCGCACGCCGCAGCAACAATGGCTTGACGGCATGATGCAGGTGGATGGAAATACGACAGAAACAGAACGCAACCTGACGAGTAGCAGTGAGCAGACCATCAACAAATGGATGTTTACGGCGGACCAAACCCATTCATTGTCACATGGATGGGGATTGTCGTATGGCTTGCAAGGACAGTTTGCGAGCAACAAGAGCTATCAGAACACCCTCGATAAGAAGGGAAACATTTTACCCGATGCGACCAGTAGTGTTGACATCAATGAGCGGATATGGAACATGTATGCAGGTTTCAGCAAGCAGGTCAACAAGGCAATCAGTCTTGAAGCATCCGTTGCTGCCGAGCAATACCACTCCCCGATGTGGAATAAATGGCGTATCTATCCTACGCTCAATGCTTTGTGGAGCATCAACGACAACCATTTGCTCAACCTCTCCTTCAATTCCAATTCAGTGTTTCCGAGCTATTGGTCAACCATGAGCAATGTGTTTTACTCATCCACCTACACAGAGGTACATGGCAATCCCGATTTGAAACCATACTCCTATTATAATGTCAACCTGATGTGGCAGATCAAGAGACGTTATACGCTGATGGCTTTCGCAAGTCTGAAGCCAGATTATTTCGTGCAGTTGCCTTATCAGACAGCAGACCGAGTGGCTGTCATCATGAAAGAAACCAACTTCGATTATTCAAATAGCTTCGGATTGCAGGCCTCTGCCATCTTCAGTGCGGGCAAATGGCTCAACGGAAACGTGTTTGCCGTAGGAACTTATAGACACGAAAAGAGCAGCCATTTCTTCGACTTGCCATTCAATCGAAAGAAACTTTCTGCCATACTTGGCGGTACTGCATCGGTAAAACTTTGCAAAACACAGGACGTGCGCCTTATTCTGAATCCTTTCTTTCAGTCGAAAGCAATACAAGGAGTTTACGACATCAGTCCCATCTTCCGAATGAATGCCAAACTGCAATGGTCGTCACACGATGGAAAATGGGGACTGCGCCTCAATGGCAACAACATCTTCAACAATTTCTTCGACACCCGTTCCGTGCAAGGCAACCAAGACTATCGTATGAAGATCAATTTCAATTGGTCGACAGTAACTTTTGCTGTTGTTTATAAGTTCGGTGGTTACAAGGAGAAAAAAGTTAAGGAAGTTGATACCTCACGCATGGGACACTAAGAATAATACGGCGTTTCTTACATGATTATACCGTATATAGGGGGCGTAAGAAACGCTGTTTGTAGCTTATATATCATAGTATAACTGGGTAATAAGCCGAGCGAGACAGACCCGAGGCGGACTTGGACTGAGTGCAAGGGGCTGTTCGCTCTTCGTGGCTGACAATGACATTTTGGGGAAAGAATGTATGAAGACCGAAGGCCTTTGATTAGCAGTGGTTATTACAACTCCTTTGAAAAGATGGTGCTTCGACAGCCTACAAAACAAAAGTTTTCTCCACCATGCCCTGGTAGGTGTTAACTTTAAGGCGGATGGAATCGCCGGATTGGTAGGATGCTGTGGGAATACTGATGTAAAGGGTATTGGTGTAATAGGAAGGAACGTGGTTGCGGTTGTGTAGCAGCTGTAGGTCAATGGCCTTTTTGCCATTGGCGTGTGTCACTTGCTTGTTGAGCACGATGCCAATTTTTTGCTTCTGTTTCTCATCATCGGGCTTTCCAGACAAAACGCCTAACCGCAGGTTGATGTACCTCTTGTTTTGGCTCAGCCAGCTGCTTTGCAGCTTCACGGGATCGGTGGGGGTGTTTTTTGATGGTTTCATCGGGTGCAACACCCACACCTTGACGCATGTGTTCCCTTCCGTTTTGTCAGATGATTTTTTATAATAGAGCATGGCTCGGTAGGTACTGTCGGGCGTGGTGGCCCAATGACAGCTGAAGGGTGGGTTGAATGTGAGCTTCTCGTCGGTGTCCGTCATGGCGTAGTCAACCTTGCATTTGGCTGCGGTGTGCATGTCTGCCATCTCGGCTTTGAGGTACGAGTATTGTCCGTCGCCTGCCTCGTAGGGGTCGATGGTGCAGGCTGCTAACAGACTTACAACGCTCAAGGCAAGGACGGAGAATCTCAACATGCGGCCAAATGGTTTTTCAGGGGATTGGCATACATTGTCAGCATGCGCTCTCTCAGGTAGGCTTCATCCTTGTTGGGGATATCTATCTTGGCGAGTTGGTCCGACAGATATTGCTCAAATGCGGCTTTATCTTGCGGGGTGTAGTGGCTCGATGCGGCGTTGTTCCCTTCCAACAGCTCGTAGGCGACGTAGTTATTGGGATAGATGCGGTAGTTACGGTGTATCTCTTGGTCGATGTGCGCGGCTATCATGCGGTACAGATCGGCCTTTGGCAAGTTGGCATCCAGTGTGCTTAGGTAATCGTCTATGCAGGGTGCACAGTGATAGTGGATGTGTCCCTTGTAGCCCATGATGCCCGTTTGCATGCTCACGATGTCGTCTTGCGGTCCTTTTTGCCAGTCAGGATTGTCGCGCTTCAGTTGGAACTCGGCCGCTTTGAGGTAGTCACAAGGGTCGTATTCGTACGAGATGGCCAGCGGAACCAAATGCAGTTGTTGCAGTCGGTCGATGATGTTGCCCTCTCCACCCATGGCCATCATCTTCAATATGCTCTCTGCCGTGCGGTCATCTGAATCCTTGGCACGTCCCTCGCGCTGTGCAATCCAGATGTTTTCTTTCTTCCCTTCGATGGCGAAGTGCATGTATGCGGAGAGCCGTTTGCTGGTGGCGAGCATCTCTCGGAACGACACACTGCGCTCAACGATGAAGGCCTTGTTGACCCGCACCAAGTCTTTGACCCATGGTAGTGATAGCAGGTTGTCGCCAATGGCAATCTCGCAGGTGGTCGGAAAGCAGTGGTCTATCAGCAGTTTCGCCAATAGTGCCGAATCGAGAACGATGTCACGGTGGTTGCTGATGAATGTGTAGTTGCGCTCATTGCGGATGGCCGTGGCATCCATGTCACAACTCTTGGCTTTCTGTGCCAACAGCTTCTTCAAGAATTCATAGCAGAAAGCCTTTTGAAACTCAACGTTGGTCTTGCAGGCATGCAGTCGTTGGGCAATAGCATCCATTGGCACGTTGGGATAAAGATAGGCCAACACCTGCTGAAACTGTGGGTCGGCCAACAGCCGATCAAACACTTTCGGCAGCTCTTCGGGTTCGAAGGGACGGATGGAGTCGAATTCGGATGGGATATGCATGATGAGGTGTTAGAATTGATTTTCTACGATTTCGGTCAGCACGTCGGTGATGTTCAGGCCTGCGGCGCGTACCTGTTGTGGAATAAAGCTGGTAGGTGTCATGCCCGGAGTGGTGTTCACCTCGAGCATGTTCACCACGTCTTGGCCCGCTTCGTCCTTGGTGATGATGTAGTCAATGCGAATGATGCCGTTGCATTGGAGGATGTCATAAATCCTACTTGTTTGCTCAGCAACCTCCTTGGCGGTTTGTTCAGAGATGCGGGCAGGCGTGATTTCCTGCACCTGACCGTTGTATTTGGCATCGTAGTCGAGGAATTCGTTGCTGCTCACCACCTCTGTTGCGGGGAACACCACGCTCTTCTCGCGGGTCTTGTAGCAGCCGATAGACAGTTCGGTTCCATCCATGTAATGCTCTATCATGGCCATGTCGCTCTCCATGAAGGCCCTGCGCAAGGCTGGAGCCAGCTGATCTGTGTTCTTCACTTTGGTCACTCCGAAGCTCGAACCGTCAGCGACAGGCTTGACAAAGCAGGGCATGCCAAGGACATCTTGCACCTCCTGCTCGCAGAGTTGGTCCTCTTCTCCACGTTTCACCAACATACTTTTGGCCACTTTGATGCCGAATGCAGCGAGGTAGTTGTTCAATACATACTTGTTGAAGGTCATTGCTTCCACCAATACACCGCTGGTAGAGTAGGGTATGTGCAACAGTTCGAAGTAGCCTTGCATGATACCATTCTCGCCAGGGGTGCCGTGAATGGTGATGTAGGCGTAGTCGAAAAGCACGGCTTCGCCTTCTTTGACGAACGAGAAGTCGTTTTTGTCGATGCTGGCTGTGTCGCCGTTGTCAAAGCAAACGTTCCAGTCTTGTCCCTTGATGGTGACGATGTAGACATTGTATCGCTCTCTGTCGAAAAACGAATAGAGGCCTTGTGCCGAACGTATGGATACGTCGTATTCTGATGAATCGCCACCGCAAACGATGGCAATGTTACGTTTCAGATTATTCATAGATGATGTGTATTTTTGTTTATTCTTCAAAAGTATCGTTGTTAGTGCCGTGAACATAGATGCTCCACTTGTCAAGAAGCTGCTGCATGTCGTTGGGCAAGTCGGAGGTGAAGTCCATTTGTCGGCCTGTTGTGGGGTGTACAAATCCCAATGTCTTGGCGTGCAAGGCTTGTCGGTTGCACACTTTGAAGCAGTTTTGAATGAATGCTTTGTAGGTTGAGCTGCGTTGTCCGCGCAGAATTTCGGTACCACCATATCGCTCATCGCCAAACAGCGGGTGCCCAATGTGCTTCATGTGGGCGCGTATCTGGTGCGTTCTTCCCGTTTCCAAGATACATTCCACGAGCGTTACATAGCCGAAACGCTCCAGTATGCGATAATGTGTAACGGCGCTTTTGCCTATCTCACTGTCGGGTGGAAACACGTTCATGCGCAACCGGTCTCTTGGGTCTCGCCCGATGTTGCCCTCTATGCGCCCTTCATCCTCGTTGAAGTTGCCCCACACCAAGGCGTTGTAGCTGCGGTGAGTGGTCTTGTTGAAGAACTGTAGTCCCAGCTTTGTCTTGGCAAGCGGCGTCTTGGCGATGACCAGTAACCCGCTGGTGTCTTTGTCGATGCGATGAACAAGCCCTACTGCGGGGTCGTTGGCGTCGAACGAACGCAAGTCTTTCAGGTGCCAAGCCACGGCATTGATTAGTGTTCCGTGAAAGTTTCCGGCACCCGGATGCACCACCATGCCGGGCGCTTTGTTAACCACCATCAAGTCAGTATCTTCATAAACGATGTCCAAGGGAATGTCTTCGGCCTCGATGGTATGGTCGTGTTGCGGCGCGTCCAGCATCAGTGTGATGACATCCAAGGGGCGAACTTTGTAGTTGCTCTTCACGGGTTGGTCGTTTACATGGACGAATCTAGCGTCCGCCGCCTTCTGAATGCGGTTGCGACTGGAATGTTTCAGGCGTTCAAACATATATTTGTCCACCCGCAAAGGCTCCTGTCCTTTGTCAACCACGATGCGGAAATGCTCATAAAGTTGCTGTTCCTCATCGTCTTCCAACAACATCATGTCCTGTGCTTCTTCGGCCATCTATTCTTATTTTGGAGTGGATTTGGGTGAGTTAGGCGTGGCCGGCTCGGTCTTCTTGGGTGCCGTCGGTTCTTTCTTTTGTGGCACCGTGGGTTCCGTTTTGCTTGGGTTGAGCGGCTTGACCTCTTGTTGATGAGTTGTTGCCTCCTCCGTTTCCGTCACTGGTCCCGTCACTTCTTCGAATCTATCAACGTCATCCTCTTCGCTTGGGTCATATTCAGGATAAACTGGGTCCACATAGTCAATCACGTCAGTAGAGTCGCGCATGCCGTTTCCCGCTTGGATAATCACCGTGTCTTCGATGGAAATCCTGTCGCCTGTCACCACATGCTTTCCACGAACCAGAATGCCGTACACCCAGTCTTTCTCGCCTGGAATGAATTGAGGTGTGCCTACTTTGAAGCCCATGGCGGTGAGTTTGGCCATAGCTTCACGCAGCGAACTGTTGTCAATGACGTCTGGTAGGGTGATGGTTGGTGATTTTGAGGCGTTGATAGTGAGGTAGATAATGCGTCCAGTCTTCACCTTGTCGCCAGCCGCAGGCGTTTGTTCCAACACACAGTCGGGTGGGATTGTCTTGACATACCCCGTGTCGCTCACCACAGCCTTAAAGCCCAGCTGACTTAATATTTTCTCTGCTTCCTTGAAAGATTTTCGCTTCACGTCGGGAATGGCAATTGATTCGCCGTGGTGCGTGTAGATGTCGAGGCCATACCGCACACCAAGACAAACCAAAACAATGGCGACGGCCATGCCCAGGAGGTTCCCCCACAGGTAAAAGCTCTTAAATTTATTGAAAAATTCAGATGATTTCATTCCCTTTCTTGATGGCTTGTTGATATAGTATGGCCAAATTCATGGCTGCCTATTTTTATGCAAAGATAGTGCAAAACGCACAAAAAGCAAATTTGTTTACTATGCTTAGGCGATGCCTATCTTATGCAAAAACAGTGCAAACCGGAAGCAGTCAAACTGCGTTTGAATTGCTGAGATGCAGCCTGTTTTATGCAAAGACAGTGCGAGCCGAGCGCAGTCAAGCTTGTTTGTAATTGCCGAGGCGATGCCTGTTTTATGCAAAGATAGGTCAATTCGCAGATAATACAAAATAAAAGTTCTTGTTTTTTCAGCGTTGGTTAACTGTTGCCACTGGTGCGTTGAGCGTGGGTTAACTGTCGCCACCATAGCGTTGAAAGATGCAAAAAGCAGCAAAGACCTATTTCTTTGCTGCTTTTTGGCGTCACGCCCGATAAGCTATGCTTGCTTATTTGCCGTGATGTTCGTCAGAAACGGTTAATTTCTTGCGGCCATGAGCACGACGCGAAGCCAGTACGCGACGACCATTCTTCGTTGCCATTCTCTCACGGAATCCGTGTTTGTTCACCCTTCTTCTGTTGTGTGGCTGAAATGTTCTCTTCATTGTTATTGATATTTATATTATTGTTTTCTGATTACTTTGGGGTGCAAAAGTACTCATTATTTTCGGAATAACAAAGGATTAAACTATTTTTCGGCTCAAAAAGTATGCTTTTTTGCAATTTATTCGTAACTTTGCACCGTTTTATAAAGCGTTATAAGCGACATAACTAATTATTCAAGATAAACAAACAAATGATCAATTCACAGGAAATAAAGATCGGAACATGTATCCGTCTTGACGGAAAAATTTGGACTTGCATCGATTTTCAGCACAGAAAGCCGGGCAAGGGTAACACAGTCATGATTACGAAGCTGAAGAATGTTTCAGACGGCCGTGTCTTGGAACGTACCTTTCAGATAGGTTTCAAGTTGGAAGATGTGCGTGTTGAGCGTCGTCCTTATCAGTATTTGTATGAAGATGCTACTGGTTGTATCTTCATGAATCAGGAAACTTTCGAGCAGATTCCTTTGCCCAAATCCGCTGTGACGGGTGGTGACTTCATGAAAGAAGGCGATGTAGTAGAGGTTGTTACCGACACCAGCGACGGCAGTGTGCTGTTGGCTGAAATGCCAGTGAAGACCGTTTTGCGCATCACTCACTCTGAACCGGGCATCAAGGGCAATACCGCCACCAACGCTACCAAGCCGGCTACGCTCGAAACAGGTGTAGAAGTACGTGTTCCGCTGTTCGTCAACGAAGGCGAACTGATTCAGGTAGACACCCGTGATGGCAGTTACCTGAACCGCGTGAGCGAATAAACGACTTTTATAAAGAATATACAAGTCTCTCTTTACGGAGGGGAAGAATGAGAGGTTACTGCATCGGAATGGGTGTTGTAACCTCTTTTACTTTATTGTTGATGACGCGTCTGCCGTTCGCAGTTCACAACATCGAAATCCGTACTGCGTTGTATCGAAATCCATAGTGCGTTGTATCGAAATCCATAGTGCGCTGCATCGAAATCCATAGTGCGCTGCATCGAAAACCATAGTGCGCTGCATCGAAATCCGTACTGCGTTGTATCGAAAACTATAGTGCGCTGCATCGAAATCCATAGTGCGCTGCATCGAAACCATCAACTTGTAAACTTGTCAACTCGTTAACTTGTCAACTAAAAATATGAAATACAGCGTGATAGTTCCGGTATACAACCGACCGGATGAGATAGATGAACTCTTAGAGAGCATGCGGCGACAAACATTCACCGATTTTGAGGTGTTGATTGTCGAAGACGGTTCATCTTGTCCTTGTGATAAGGTGTGTGAGAAGTATTCAAACCTACTGGACATCAAGTATTTCATGAAGCCAAACGGTGGACCAGGCGACAGCCGTAACTATGGCGCTGAGCGGGCCTCGGGTGAGTATCTCATCATCCTGGACAGTGATGTGGTGGTGCCACACGATTATTTTTATGAGGTGGAACAAGAGCTGAAGGCTGCTCCTACCGACGCATTCGGTGGTCCTGACCGTGCACATCCGTCGTTCAGCGACACCCAGAAAGCCATTTCGTATGCCATGACCGCCTTCTTTACCACGGGAGGCATTCGTGGTGGCAAGAAAAAACTGGACAAGTTTTATCCTCGTTCATTCAATATGGGCGTTCGGCGCGACGTCTATCTGAAGCTCGGCGGATTCAGCAAAATGCGCTTTGGCGAGGACATCGACTTCTCCATTCGCATCTTCAAGGGCGGCTACTCCTGCCGATTGTTCCCCAAAGCGTGGGTGTGGCACAAGCGCCGTACTGATTTTCGTAAGTTTTTCCGACAGGTGTTCAACAGTGGCATTGCCCGCGTTAACCTCTATAAAAAGCACCCCGAGAGCCTCAAACTGGTGCATCTGCTGCCCACGGTGTTCACCTTGGGCGTTACGTTGCTGTGTTTCCTCATGATTTTCGGGCTGATTTTATGGTCGGGACCCAACAACCATTTCAGCTCGCATAGTGTTGGCAAGTATCTCTTTTGGGGCGGGTTGTCACCGCTTGTCATCTATTGTCTGGCCATTTTAATCGACTCTTCCTACCGCAATGAAAGCCTAAGAATAGGATTTCTCAGCATTCGGGCCGCCTTCATCCAACTCTTTGGCTACGGCCTTGGCTTCATCAGCGCCTGGTACAAGCGCTGCCTGCGTGGCAAGGGTGAGTTCCATGCTTTCGACAAAACGTTCTACCGATAAAATTGCCATCATGCCCCACCAGCAAGACATTTGTCACCCGTGTTCCCCACAGGATGAGAACAGGCAGGACGTTCCCATGCGTCTGACCATCAACCATTGGTCGGAAGACGACCGACCGCGCGAAAAATTGGAGCGGCTGGGGGCTTCCTCGCTGTCTAACGCCGAGCTTTTGGGCATTCTCATCGGGTCGGGATCGACGGATGAGAGTGCTGTTGACTTGATGAAACGTCTGCTCAACAGCTGTAACAACAACCTCAACAGTCTGGGCAAACTGTCCATTCACGACCTCACTCGCTACAAGGGCATCGGTCCGGCCAAGGCCATCACCATCCTGGCAGCTTGCGAACTGGCCAAGCGCAGAGCCATGGAGCGGGCCGAAGAACGGCAAGATTTAGGATCGGCCTCCGCCATCTACGACTACATGCACCCCCGCATGCAAGATTTGGACGTGGAAGAGGCTTGGGTGTTGCTGATGAATCAAAACTTCAAGCTCATCAAGTCGGTACGCATCAGTCATGGTGGTATCAGCGAAACGGCCGTCGACGTGCGTGTCATCATGCGCGAAGCGGTGCTCTGCAACGCCACGGTCTTGGCCTTGTGCCACAACCATCCCAGCAACAACACCACACCCAGCAGCGATGATGACCGACTGACCAAGCGCGTGAAGCAGGCCGCCGAGACCATGCGCATCTACTTTCTCGACCACATCATCATCACCGATGGCCGCTACTACAGCTACCGTGAGGAAGGCAGGTTGTAGCCGCAACGAACTTGTGCGTGCAGGTAAGCTCAATTTAGAAATACAACTTTTTGCGCAGCAGACGGGATATTACAAACAAAATCCTTATTTTTGCATGAGTATGGTTGATGCCGTACCTATCATTCATTATTTAGAAAAATCTATTACATGAGAAAGAGAAACTTTTATTTTGTATGGGCAGTCTTTTTTGCCTTCTCCTTTGCTCCCCTTCAGGCCGGCGCTACCAGCCAGCCTGGCACAAACAATCTTCAGGTAAATAATTTGACACGTGACCGTTCTTTGGATGGGGTTTACCGATTGTTGGATGAGATGAGGGCTGGCATGGATGCCAAGGCGCAGAATCGGGCAGCTGCACAAGCTGTCAAGTTGGTGGTCGCCTCCAGTAAAAATGGAGAGGTAAAAACATTGTATCTGCGTGAACTCATGCAGTTTACCAAGAGTAAGAGCCAGCAAAAAACATCTTGAAAGAGTTGGGTAAGACCCGTTCGTACAAGGCGCTGCTGTATGTCACCTCTTTCTTGAACCATCCGTATCTCAAGAAAACAGCCGCACAAACCGTGTCACAGTTGGTGTTGAGCCGTCCTGACTTCTTAGATGAGGGAACGAAACCCGCTGTGGAAAAAGCCTGTGCGTTGCTTTCCGGATCGAAGACCAAAACGCTTCGGCAGCTCATCGACAAACAAATACGGGAACATCAAGTGAAATCTGGCTTCGTCAGTCTGTTCAATGGAAAGGATTTGACAGGCTGGAAGGGCTTGGTAGCCAATCCCATTAAACGACTTCAAATGTCCAGTCAGGAACTGGCTGCGGCGCAGGTGAAGGCCGATGAACAAGCTAAGAAAAGTTGGGTTTAGAAGATGGAGTACTTGTTTTTACGGGGAAAGGCGACAATCTTTGCACCGTTCGTCAATATGGTGATTTTGAAATGCTGGTCGACTGGAAGTTGCATCATGGCAAAGAACCCGATGCGGGCATCTATCTGCGCGGCACTCCGCAGGTGCAGATTTGGGATACGGCTCGTGTGCATGTAGGTGCGCAAGTGGGATCTGGCGGACTTTATAATAATAAGGTGTACGAAAGTAAACCTTCGAAAGTAGCAGACGAGCGAGTGGGCGAGTGGAATACGTTCAGAATTAAGATGATAGGAGATAGGGTCACCGTGTGGCTGAATGGCGAACTGGTGGTGAACAACGTGGTGATGGAAAACTATTGGGATCGCAAACAGCCTATCCCTTCTATCGAGCAGATAGAATTGCAGGCACACGGCAGCAAGGTGAGCTATCGTGACATCTACATCCGTGAGATTCCGAGAAAGCCATGACGCTTGATTGCTTTTGCGGACTGGACAGGTAAGTGCGTCCACAAAAGCCGCAGGTGGCATCATCATTCCGATGTTTTAAAGTGGTGGCGTGTGAAAAAGAAGTTTCTGCTTTTTGACACGCCACCCTTATTGTTTTTCCTTCGCGTGCGGCATTGGTTTTCAATAACATGCAGATTGGGCATCAAAGTCAATGAATTTAGGTGCCAAAGTCATGTCTTTTGCACCCTAATCCCATAGCTTTTTCAGAGTTGGATTTTTTGCTTTTGATAATCAGCCAGTTATGATGACCGCCCCGTACCATAAAAAACGCTGCACAGCCAGAGCCGTACAGCGTTGAATTCTATAGAAAAGTTTGTTTTTTTTAAGGTGCGTTTGATGTCGCACGCATATTATTTCAGCACGTCCAACTCCTTGCCAATCTTGATAAAGGCATTGATGCACTTATCCAGTTGTTCGCGCGTGTGTGCGGCAGAGAGCTGAACACGGATGCGAGCCTCGCCCTTCGGAACTACCGGATAGTAGAAGCCGGTGACGTAAATGCCCTCGTCGAGCAATTTTGCCGCATATTTCTGTGACAGCGGCGCATCGTAAAGCATCACGGCACAAATGGCGCTCTGCGTGGGTTTGATGTCAAATCCTGCTGCCAGCATCTTATCGCGGAAGTAAGTAACGTTCTCCACCAGCTTGTCATGCAAGCTGTTGCCTTCTTTCAACATCTTGAAAACTTCCAGGCTGGCGCCGATGATGCTCGGTGCAAGCGAGTTGGAGAAGAGGTACGGACGACTGCTCTGGCGCAGCATGTCGATGATTTCCTTGCGGCCAGTGGTGAATCCTCCGAGGGCACCGCCAAAGGCTTTGCCCAACGTTCCCGTGTAGATGTCCACGCGGCCGTAGGTGTCTTTCAGTTCACTCACGCCGTGACCGGTGGCGCCAACCACACCTGCCGAGTGGCTCTCGTCTACCATCACCAAGGCATCATACTTCTCTGCCAGGTTGCAAATCTCATCCATTGGTGCCACGTTGCCATCCATCGAGAACACGCCGTCGGTGCAGATGATGCGGAAACGCTGTGCCTGTGCTTCTTTCAGGCATTTCTCCAGCTCGGCCATGTCGCCGTTGGCATAGCGGTAACGCTTGGCCTTGCATAGCCTGACGCCGTCGATGATGGATGCGTGGTTGAGCGCATCCGAGATGATAGCGTCTTCGTCGGTGAGCAATGCACCGAACAATCCACCATTGGCGTCAAAGCACGCTGCGTAGAGAATGGTGTCCTCGGTTTTGAAATATTCGCTGATGGCGGCTTCCAACTCTTTGTGAATGTCTTGTGTGCCACAGATAAAACGAACGGAAGACATGCCGAACCCGCGGCGATCCATCATCTTCTTGGACGCCTCAATCAGGCGCGGATGGTTGGAGAGGCCCAGATAGTTGTTGGCACAGAAGTTCAATACTTCTTTTCCTTTCACCGTGATGGCTGCGTCTTGCGGACTCTCAATGATTCTTTCCTCTTTGTATAGACCTGCTTCTCTTAGTGCATCGAGGCTCTGACTAAGATGTTCTTTCATTTTACCGTACATAATATTAGGTTTTTAATTTGTTCTTCCTACAAAGGAAGTCATTATTTTTGACATGACAACGGATTTCATGTTATTTTTTATAAAAAGTAAGATTGACTTTCAAATTCTTATCAGAATCTTTCGGGGATGTCAAAAAAAAGTTGTTATTTTGCATAAAATAGGCAGCACCTTGACAAGGGAAATATGTTTTCTTTGTATTTGGTTTACGCTACTTTTACATAAAATAGGCAGCACCTCAATATAGAAAGTATACTTTCTTTATGTTCGGCTTGCACTATTTTTGCACTAAATCGTCTACTAAGGGTTAAAACACATCAAGAATAATGAAGAACATTTTGGTTATTGGGTCGACCGGACAGATTGGTTCGGAGCTGACCAGAGAACTACGTAAACAGTATGGTAACAGTCATGTTGTGGCTGGATACATCATCGGAGCAGAGCCTACCGGTGAACTAAAGGAGAGTGGACCGTCGGCCGTAGCTGATGTCACGAACGCGGAACTCATCGCGAAGGTGGTTAAAGACTATCACATTGACACCATCTATAACCTCGCCGCCCTGCTCTCTGTGGTGGCAGAGTCGAAACCAAGGCTGGCTTGGAAGATAGGCATTGATGGCCTGTGGAACATCCTGGAGGTGGCACGCGAGAACCATTGTGCCGTATTCACCCCCAGTTCGATAGGCTCGTTCGGTCCTACCACACCGCATGACATGACGCCCCAAGACACCATTCAGCGGCCACAGACCATCTATGGTGTTTCAAAGGTGACCACTGAGCTGCTCAGCGATTACTATTTTCATAAGTATGGGGTAGACACGCGTGCGGTAAGGTTCCCGGGAGTCATCTCGTACGTCACCCCTCCTGGTGGTGGTACCACCGACTATGCCGTCGACATTTATTACAATGCCGTGCGCGGAGACCGCTTTGTTTGTCCCATCAAGGCAGGAACCAAGATGGACATGATTTACATGCCCGATACGTTGAAGGCTGCCATCATGCTCATGGAGGCCAATCCAGACAAGTTGATACACCGCAACGCATTCAACATCGCGTCGATGAGCTTCGACCCAGAGGAGATTTATGCGGCCATCAAGGAGCAACAACCCGAGTTTGAAATGGTGTATGACGTGGATCCACTGAAGCAAAGCATTGCTGAAAGCTGGCCCGACAGGATGGATGACAGTTGCGCCCGTGCTGAATGGGGATGGAATCCAACCTATGATTTGGAAAGCATGACCAAAGATATGTTGGAGAAATTGGCCATCAAACTCAACAAATAAGCTGAAAGAAGAGGCTGACCTGATCAGTTTTGAATGTGATTATAATAATGGCGCACACCCACAAGTGTTGCGCCATTTGCTTGAAACTAACGACCAGCAGTCGCTCACTTATGGCTTTGATACATGGAGCAATCGTGCCAAGGCGAAGATCAAAGTGGCCTACGAGGCACCCGACGCACAGGTGTTCTTTCTCACATGAGAGGAGAAAACGATAAGGTGATTTCTGCTGCTGAATAGTTATAAAAGGATGGGAATATACTGCATCCTCTTATAATAGGCCGTTCTTGATGGCATCCATGACGTTGGATGGCGGACGGTGAGCCGTGAGTTCGCGCTTCATGAAATCCATGTATGGGGCTACATGCTCAAAGAAACGGTAGTAACCTTGGCATAGATAATTCAATCCAGGCTCACCCTGGGCCGTTTCAGAGAATCGGTTTTTGGGACATTCACCGTGACAGGCGAAGAGGTAGTGACAGCTTTTGCACTGCTGTGGCAAAGAGCGGTATTTATTTTGTCCAAAGGCTCGTTGACGATCACTGTACATCATCTCTGTCAAGGTATTGTCGCGAATGTTGCCAAGTTTGTACTCGGGAAATACAAAGTGGTCGCACGAATACACGTCACCGTTGTATTCCATCACGCCGGCATGCCCACATTCTCTGGCCATGGTGCACAAGCTGCCCTCCATGCCCATCCAGTTGGCCAGGGTGGTGTCAAACAACTGCACGAAAGTAGAACCCACATCGTTGCGTACCCATTGGTCGAAAACAGTGCAAAGAAAGTGTCCCCACTGCTCAGGCGTAACCGAGAAGTCAGCCAACTCTGCTTGCGCGTCATCAGCCATGGATGCCAGATGCCGCCCGTCGGCATGGGGGGATATTCGTTCGACGATTGGTGTGAATTGCAGGTAGTGGCAACCTATGTCCTTGAAGAATTGATAGAAGTCGAGTGGATAGTCGGCATTGAAATCGTTGACCACGGCCATGGCGTTCCATTCTACTTGATGTTTGTTCAGGCAGTTGATGCCTCTCATCACCTGACGCCATGAAGGTCGGCCGGCTTTGTTGCGCCGGTACTCGTCGTGAAACTCTTCAGGACCATCGATGGAAACGCCCACCAGCCAACCCTGGTCATGGAAAAATTGGGCCCACCGGTCGTCAATCATCGTCCCGTTGGTCTGTATGACGTTGTCTATCTGCCTGCCCTGCGCGTACTGACGCTGCAATCTGACCACCTTTTCATAAAACGACAGGGGGCGCATGAGTGTTTCTCCGCCATGCCAGCAGAAGAGAACCTGCTGCATGGTTTGGCTCTCAATGTATTGCTTGACAAAGCGTTCGAGCATTTCATCGCTCATGACGTGCCGTGCGTCGTGGCGATACAACTGCAACTTCTCTAAATAATAGCAGTACTCACAAGCCAGGTTGCATGACGCGCCCGCAGGCTTTGTCATCACATAGAGCGGGCGCGAGAAGGGTGAGGCGACGGCCATTAGCGCAGTTTTTCAACCACGGGCACAATCAGTTTCTCCATCACCGCATAGCCAGCAAGGTTGGGATGTACGGTTTCGGGTGTGTATTGGCTGTCCATGCCGTTGCCATCTTTGGCAAGCAGGGCCGTAAAATAGTCTACGTATGGTATGTTGTTGGCTTTGGCGTACGCCTTTACCCGTGCGTTAAGACTGCGAATTTTCTGCATTCCGTCTTTGATTTCGGGCCGCCATCCGAAGTTGCGAGCAGGTAGGCAGGAGGCCAAGATGACCTTGATATTGTGACAGCGAGCCATCTCCACCATCGAGATGATGTTGCCATAGGTCAGTTCTTCGTTGTAAGCCCCTGTGTTTTCAGCGATGTCATTGGTTCCATAATTGAGGACAACCACCTTGGGTTGCAGCTTGATGACGTCCTCGCGAAAACGCAAGAGGAATTGGAAGGAAGTTTGTCCGCTGATGCCTCGGCCGATATAGCCATGCTTTTTGAAGAAGTCGGGGTGCTGGTTGACCCATCCTTCCGTGATGGAGTTGCCCATGAACACAACGCGTTTTTCATCTTTGGCCGGCTTTCCCAGTCTGGCGTTGTCTTGTGCATACCGTTTATAGTTTGCGAATTCGTGATGCTGAGCCACAGCCTGGCTCGCCGAAAATAACATGGATGAGAAGAGAACCATGCTTAGAAATTTAGTCTTCATTGATGTATTATTTGTATTTATGGTTTGCTTTCGCCTTCGATATATTGCTCCATGAACATGTGTTCGCCATCAAAGACGGCATAGGTAAACTGCCATATCCAGTCGCCCAGGACCAACATGCGCGCCTTGCGGCTCAGCGTCAGGTCGAGTTCTATGTGTCGGTGTCCGTAGATAAAATAGTCTACGTCGGCGTGAGTCTTCATGTATTCATGGGTAAACTGCACCAAATATTCCTTGTCCTCCCCAAGGTAAGGCGTCTCTTTACCATCGGCTCGCTTCAAACGACTGTGCTTTGCCCAGGTAAGTCCAAGCCACATGCCCCACCGCGGATGGATGGCATTGAACAAACGCTGACAGGTAGGGTTGTGAAAAATCTTGCGCAGCAGTTTGAATTGATGGTCAGGATCGCCCAATCCGTCACCGTGTGCCAAGAAGAACACCTTGTCGCCGATTTCTGTTGTCAAGGGTTTTCGGTGGACAATCACACCGCATTCCCGTTCCAGGTAGCCGTAAGTCCACAGGTCATGGTTGCCGACGAAGTAATGAACCTCCACGCCCATGTCGGTGAGTTCGCTAATCTTGCCCAAGAAGCGCGTGTATCCTTTCGGCACAACATATCGATACTCGTTCCAAAAGTCAAACATGTCACCCAGCAGATAGATGGCCGATGCCTTTTCCTTGATACTATCCAGGAAACGCACCAGTCGTCTTTCTTGTGTTCGTTGGTGTTGGATGGCCCACGAGCCAAGATGTGCATCAGAAAGGAAATAGACGTTTTTCATATTCAGTTTGGAATTATTTTCTTTGAACTTTTTGGGGTGTCACTGCGTGATTCGCTTACTTTGACCAGTCACCTTCATGGCAAGCTTTGCAGGAATGTGACTATCCAACCTGTCTCCTCGCTCCTTCTTTCTATGGGTGGAGGGCTTTGAGCGGGAGGCGCTGCCTTTCTTTAGTCAAATCCTAATTCAACCCTTGCTTCCTCGCTCATCATGCTCTGGTCCCATGCAGGTTCGAAGACCAGGTTCACGTTACAGGCCTTGATGCCTTCGAGGCTCTCTACCTTGCTTCTCACATCCTCCAGGATGAAGTCTGCCGCAGGGCAGTTGGGTGCGGTGAAGGTCATGTCCATCTCTACCGTATGGTCGTCTTGCACGTCCACTTTGTAAATCATGCCGAGGTCGAAGATGTTGACTGGTATCTCCGGGTCGTACACTGTTTTGAGTACATCCACGATTCGTTCTTCTAATATTGTTTTTTCTTGTAGTGTCATGAGTTGATAATTAAAAGCCTCTCCCCCTGCCCCTCCCCGAAAGGGAGGGGAGTAGTTGGCTTGGCTTGTTTTTATTTTTCTTCGTTTATGCGTTCACAAGTTAATTGTTCACTAGTTGTTAGTTTATGAATTAAGAATGATGAATTATACCGAGTTTACGAGTGGTTAGCCTCTCTATTAGTCATAAAGTTCAATGTTCAAAGATCAATGTTCAAAGTAAATTTAGCCCAGCACCACATCCAGTGTCATCATAATGAGAAAACCAATGGCGAAGCCGATGGTGCTCCAGTCACTGTGCTCGCCTTGTGAGGCCTCGGGTATCAACTCTTCTATCACTACGTAGAGCATGGCACCAGCGGCAAACGACAGCATGAAAGGCAGCGTGGGCGTGAGCAAGGCGGCCAATAAAATGACCAAGACCGAGCCTATCGGTTCAACCACTCCGCTCAGTGCGCCCATGGTAAACGAACGCCATTTGCTTTTACCTTCAGATTTCAGGGGCATGGATATGATGGCTCCTTCCGGAATGTTCTGGATGGCAATGCCCAGTGACAGTGTCATGGCTGCACCCACGGATATGCCTACGTCACCTTGCAGCATACCGGCAACCACCACGCCCACGGCCATTCCTTCGGGGAAGTTGTGTATCGTGACGGCTAAGATGAGCATGGTGGTGCGACTTAAATGCGCCCGTGGCCCTTCGGGTTCGGTGCTCCCCAGGTGCAAGTGGGGCGTGATATGGTCGAGCAGCAACAAGAATCCGATGCCTATCGCAAAGCCTACCGCAGCCGGCAATACCTGCCACTTGCCCATATCAGCCCATTGTTCCATGCTGGGAATAAGCAGCGACCAGATCGAGGCAGCCACCATGACACCCGACGCAAAGCCTAGCAATGCTTTTTGAACCACTGCTGACATTTGGTCCTTCATGAAGAAAACAAACGATGCGCCCAACACAGTTCCTGCGAGGGGCATGGCTAATATCAAAAGCAAATCACTCATCATGGTTCGTACTTCTTATGAATGACGGGGTAACATCCTCATGTTGTCCCCTTCATCAATACGTTACAAATGTAGATAAAAAATTCCGAATAGGAAGTTTATTTTTAGAAAAAACAAAAAAGGGCACCTCCGTGGTACCCTTTTTAAGCTGGTTCAATGCCGTTTGTCGGTCAGTTGGTGCGCCGTTGCATGGAAATGCGTTCGGTGCAAGCCTCGAGTGGTTACTTCAAGTGGTCACGGTCTATCACCAACAGTTCATTCTGTTCGTTGCGAATGATACTGCTAAAACGTTCGTATTCGCGCAGTACGTCTGCGATGATTTCTTCCTTCGTCAGGTATTGAATGTCATTGCCGCGCCTACCATCATTGTAATAAGTTACTGGCACGTACAGGTCAATCGTGTCAATGTTGGGCGTGTTCTCGTCATCGATGAAGTAGTCGGAGATGCTTTGCCGTTCGGGCATCACTCCATAAACGAAATTATTCATCTTGTTGTGCGGAATCATCAGTTCAATCCTCATCTTGCCCTTCTGCTCGCCGCGTATCTCGGCATGGATTCCTTTCGGCTCCAATGCCGCCAGAATCTCTTCAAAGGCTGGCCGAACCTTCTCGGCCATGAACCGTTTAACATCTTTTTTCTGCGAGTAGGTTAAGATTTGATCCAATCGTTGCTCCCAGTGTTCTCCGTCCCAATTGCGACTACCATAGGGAAGTTTCGTCGAGTGATACAGGTTGTCCAGCCTCAAAGCCTTGACCAAGCAAAAGCACAACAGGGCGATGACAATGCCAAAAGGTAAGGCCGAGATTAAGGTCATGGTTTGTAAAGCCTTCAAACCGCCCGTGCGCAACAGCAACAAGGATAGTAAGCAGAGCAGGGCACCCCAGAATACGTTCTGCCAACGGGGCGAATTGGGCCTGTTCTTGGTTGAGATACTGTTCATTACCAGGATGCCCGAGTCACAGGATGTCACAAAGAACACGGCAATCATCATAAGAGCCAGTCCACAAAGAAATTGAGACATGGGAAACTGTTCCAGGAACTTGAACAGCAGTACGTCTGGATAGTTGGCCAGAGCAGACAACGCTCCGTTTGCGGTATTTTGGTCAAACCAGATGGCTCCGTTGCCAAAAACCGTCATCCACACAAAGATAAGTAAGGACGGAACCAGCAAAACGCCTAGGATGTATTCACGAATGGTGCGCCCTTTCGAGATGCGAGCAATAAACAAACCCACGAAAGGCGACCAGGAAATCCACCACGCCCAGAACATCACTGTCCAGTCGGTGAACCACTGTTGGCGCTGTGGCTCAAAGGCAAAGGTGTTGAAGGTGAGGTTGACAAACTGACTGAAATAAGGTTCATCCGACTTTTCGAGTGACAATTTAACAATAAGATAAAAGAAAACCGCTGAACTTGAGTATATTTGAATAACCACAAACAGATATACAATCATGAACAGCAGTTTTCTATATCACGCATGGGGACTATATAGTCT
>JAQYPT010000078.1 GCA_028726625.1 Prevotellaceae bacterium
GGAGATGCAAAAAGCGCCGCCAGAACCAAGTCTTTTCGATTAAGAGGGGGCTTACTTTTGAAAAAATAAACCCCGAAGTCCAATTTTACTGGGCTTCGGGGAGGATATTTATGCTCTTTTGAGTTTTACCGGACAGCAATACTTCTGAATAAATTCTGCTGCAATACCAGGTGAAGTTGGTTACATGGCATCAAAAAAAAGTTACACCTCAAATGAGATGCAACTCTTTTTATGTTGTTAATTTCAATTCGCTTTACTTCACTTTGTCTACGATAGCCTTGAATGCTTCAGGGTTATTGACAGCGAGATCTGCGAGAACTTTACGGTTGATTTCAATACCTGCTTTGTTCAAAGCGCCCATCAAGGTTGAATAGGTCATACCTTCCAAGCGCGCAGCAGCATTGATACGCTGTATCCACAGTGAGCGGAAAGTGCGCTTCTTGTTACGACGGTCGCGGTAAGCGTAGGTAAGTCCCTTTTCCCAAGTATTCTTAGCTACGGTCCAAACATTCTTTCTTGCTCCGAAATAACCTTTAGTCTGCTTCAGTATTCGGGTCCTTCTTGCTTTTGATGCTACATGATTTACTGATCTTGGCATAGTTTTTCTCCTTTTAAATTGTTTGACTAAAAGTTAATTAACGCAAGCTGAGCAAGTCGCGAACCTGCTTAACATTTACAGAGTCAACGAGGGTGTAACCTACTAAGTTTCTCTTTTGTTTCTTTGTTTTCTTAGTCAAGATATGACTATGGTAAGCATGATTACGCTTAATCTTACCTGTTCCAGTGAAGCTGAATCTCTTCTTCGCACCAGAGTTTGTCTTTAATTTTGGCATTTTTTGTTAATTTTAAATGGTTATTTATTTACTTCTGTGGCAACGTATATACCAAGACGTTACGCACATTCCAATGTTTATTCTTCGTTTTGGAGTTTCTTCAATGCATCCGAACCATTCTTGGCATTGTCGAACAAGCCTCCCTTTGGTTTGTCATCTGCGGACGTACCGTCAGTAGGAACAACCTTTTTAGCCGCCTTAGCTTCAGCTATTGCCTGTTCACGGTCACGCTTTTGCTGGCTTTTCTTCTCTACACCAACTTTTTTAGGCGCAAGATACAAGAACATTTTCTTGCCCTCCAGCTTCGGCATCTGCTCAACTTTTCCGTATTCTTCCAAGTCGTTGGCGAAGCGAAGAAGCAGCACTTCTCCCTGTTCTTTAAACAGAATAGAGCGTCCACGGAAGAAGACATAGGCACGAACTTTGTTGCCTTCATTGAGAAACTCTTGCGCATGTTTCAGCTTGAACTGATAGTCGTGCTCGTCAGTCTGCGGTCCGAAACGTATTTCCTTCACCTCTACCTTCACTTGCTTCTGCTTCATTTCCTTAGCACGCTTTTTCTGTTGGTAGAGAAACTTACTATAGTCGACCAAACGACAAACTGGCGGTTGAGCTTTAGGAGATATTTCAACGAGGTCAACTCCTTGCTGACGAGCTAAATCCAGAGCTTTCTTTGTCGGCATTACCTGCGATCCATCGTCACCTACAACACGCACTTCCCTTACGCGAATCTGTTCATTCACGCGGTACTGATTACTTAATTTGTCATTCTTCATTCAACTATATTAATGTTTTTACTTTCGCTAAACGGCTGCAAAGTTACTGATTTTACCACAATTAGCAAAATATTTAGATGAGTTTTTATTGTAGTTATATATACAAATTGACGAGAAAACAAGGAAATTACCTCCTTTCAAAGGTTATATTCTTGTGTTCTCGTCAACCCTGCCCATAGGCACTTCTATGCTATTATTAATCCTTTGGATGGATATTGGTTGCCTCAAGCATTTCGGACACCTCACTGTTTATGCGCGTAGCGAAGTCTTCCATCTTCATGGTAGCTTGCTCACCGCCACCCTGTTTACGCATGGATACAAGTCCTTCAGCAGCTTCTTTCTCTCCAACAATAACCATGTAAGGCACACGCTTCAACTCGTTGTCGCGGATTTTACGGCCTATTTTCTCGTTACGGTCATCGATAGTTGCCCGAATATCTTGCTCCGTGAAGTACTTAACTACTTGCTGAGCATACCCATTAAACTTCTCTGAGATAGGAAGAATGGCCACCTGCTCGGGTGTAAGCCACAAGGGGAAGTGCCCAGCTGTATGCTCAATGAGCACAGCCGTGAATCGCTCAAGCGAACCAAATGGTGCTCGGTGTACCATCACAGGTGTCTGTTTGGTGTTGTCCTCCGCCGTATATTCGAGCTTGAAACGTTGCGGCAGGTTGTAATCCACCTGAATGGTACCCAACTGCCAGCGTCTTCCAATGGCATCTTTCACCATGAAGTCGAGCTTAGGGCCATAGAATGCAGCTTCACCATAGGCCACCTTAGCATCCAATCCCTTCTCCTTGCAAGCCTCGATGATGGCCTGTTCACTTTCTGCCCACACCTCATCAGAACCGATGTATTTCTCTTTATCGTTAGGATCGCGCAGACTAATTTGAGCTTCAAAGTTATCGAAATTGAAAATAGTGAATACCGCTTGGATGATATCCATCACGCGAAGGAATTCATTCTTAACCTGATCAGGACGACAGAAGATGTGCGCATCGTCTTGTGTGAACGAACGAACGCGCGTTAATCCGTGCAGTTCGCCACTCTTCTCATAACGATAAACCGTACCAAACTCAGCGATACGCAGTGGAAGGTCTTTGTACGAACGAGGTTTGCACGCAAACACTTCACAGTGATGCGGACAGTTCATGGGCTTCAACATGTACTCTTCGTCATCCTCGGGTGTATGGATAGGTTGGAAAGAGTCTTTACCATAGTGAGCATAGTGTCCACTGGTGACATACAAATTCTTGCTGCCAATATGCGGTGTGATGACCTCTTGATAGCCAAAACGCTTCTGTATTTTGCGCAACATCTCTTGCAAACGCAAACGAAGTTCGGTTCCTTTTGGCAGCCAAATAGGCATACCCTTGCCCACACGGTCAGAGAACATGAAGAGTTCCATTTCCTTTCCAATCTTTCGATGGTCACGCTTCTTGGCTTCTTCCAGCATCAACAGGTACTCATCCAACATCTTCTTCTTGGGGAAGGTAATACCATAAATACGGGTGAGCTGTGTGTTTTTGGCATCACCACGCCAGAAAGCACCTGCAACACTTGTTATCTTAACAGCCTTAATCAAGCCTGTGGACATCAAATGCGGCCCACGACAAAGGTCTGTGAAATTGCCTTGCGTATAGGTAGAGATGTTTCCATCTTCCAAATCTTCAACGATGTGTTCAACCTTGTACGTCTGTCCGTCTGCCGTAAACTCATTCACAGCGTCGGCCTTGGAAAGCTCACGTCGAACAATTGGCTGGTTTTTCTTGGCCAATTCCATCATTTTTTGTTCAATCTTAGGGAAGTCATTCTCTGAGATAGGAGTGCCATCGGCCGTCTGAACATCATAGAAGAACCCATTTTCTATCGCAGGACCAAAGCCAAACTGGATGCCTGGATACAGTTCTTTCAATGCTTCAGCCAACAAATGAGCCGAAGAGTGCCAAAAAGTATGCTTGCCTTCTTCGTCCTCAAAGCGATACAATGCGATGGTAGCATCTTCGTTGATGGGCCTATTCAACTCAACTGTCTCACCATTAACACCGCAAGATACAACGTTGCGAGCGAGAGCCGGTGAGATGCTCTCGGCGATTTGTAACCCAGTCACGCCCTTTTCGTACTCACGTACCGAGCCGTCTGGAAATGTGATTTTAACCATAACAAATTAGTTTATTTATCTTAATCGACACAAAAGTAATGCTTTATTTTGAGATAAAACAACGATTTGGTTTGTTTATTCCTATAAAAAAGGAGTTTGATACCAAAGGGGAAACATCGCTGAAACCTAATACGACAGCTTATTTTTTCGCTGTTTTTCGTTTGATAACGCCATAAGCGTCGTAAATACCGAGTTCTCCCGCCTTACTCAAGTCAGCGATTCCGGCATTCTTGGTATGCGTATTTTCCAACCGAATGATTCCTCGGTTGTAATAAGCCTCAGCCAATTGACTGTCCAGTTCGATGGCCTTGGTATAATCGTCGATAGCCAACTGATAGTCTTTGCGTGCCGCATGGAAGTTGCCGCGGTTATAATAGAGGTAGGCATTCTGCCCATCCAGCTTGATGGCTTGATTGAAATCATCGAGTGTTTTGGCTGCCTTTAGTTGGATGTCAACGCCATGCGAGGCATTGAAATCGTTCATCATAAACTGACATACGGCCCTCTGCCAGTAGGCAATGGTCGAAGTACAGTCTTGATCGAGATAAACATTCAGGTCGTTGATAGCCTCGTCAAAGTTCTGCGTAACGCTATATGCTACGGCACGTTGCAACAACCAAGCATGCACAGCCTTCATATCCTTCGCATCTTGGATAGAAGCCGACAGCTGGTCAATGAGAGAAAGAAACGCCTTTGACTGCTCTTCGGTCAGCTGGGCGGGATTACAAGTGATGTTAAGTGGATATGTCAGGGGGTGAAGATCATTAAAGTTTTCTATTTCTTTGTTGAAAGCCTGATAGGTATTCATGCCATTATGATACGGCAGATACGACACCTCGAACATCGGCATGCGTGCGACATCCACCTTGCGATGCTGAATCTGTCCCCGATACTCACTCTCGTATTCGCGCTCTACCGTGTTCTCGTCGGCCACAACGATTTGATTATATTTCTCTGGATCAATCTCGCTGCGCTTGCGCATGGCCTTCAATTTGTTGTTGCTCCAGCGTTTTTGAACGCCACTGCGCTTGTCCATCTGCGCCTTGAAGATACGAAATTCGTCCATTTCGGCTTTTGCCGTCATACCCAACCGGCGGTAACAGTTGGCACGATAGGACAATCCTGTCCAGAAATTAGGGAACTGATCTATCACTGCCGAATAGTCACGAATGGCCGCACGCAAGTCGCCGGTCCTGTCGTGCAGTAGTGCTCGGTTAAAAATGGCCATCACGTTTTTCGGCTCCATCTTGATAACAAAGTCGAAATCTTCTATCGCCCGGTTGTCATCACCCAGCTGCATACGCAGCAATCCTCGGTTGTAGTGCGCCAAAAAGTCGTTCGGTGCCAAATCGAGTGCCAGGTCATAATCAGCCATTGCCCCACGAAGATTGTTGTAATTAAGTCGGGCCAAGGCACGGTTCACATAGTTGTTGGCCACGTTGGGTTTGAGGTGGATGGCCTTAGAGAGTTCCTCGTCCGCATCCTTCCACTTTCTTCGAGCCAGACTGATATAGGCGCGTGTGGTCCATGTGTTGCCATCGTAAGGGTCTATCTTCAAACTCTTGTCCAAAGATTTGGCTGCTTGCGTGGTATCTTTCTGATGCAGATAGATTTCGGCTTTCAGCGAATAGGCATTGGCTGCGTTAGCCCATTTCTGCACGATGGTATCAGTCTGCAGTAACGCCTCATCGTATTTCTTTTCGTTCATCAGACAGACCGCCCGATTAAACCAATAACTTTGTTGTCTGGGTTGCAGCCTGATGGCCCTATTATAGTCGGCGATGGCCTCATCATATCGCTCTTGTCTGATCTTGGTGATGGCCCTCAGGTCAAAAAACTGATGGATGTAAGGGTTCAGTTCGATGGCTTTAGAGATGTCAGCTTCGGCACCTGTAAAGTCATCCAAATAGAATTTTGCCACAGCTCGGTATTGCCATGGCTCGTAAAGATAGGGTTTTAAGGCGATGATTTGATTGAAATATTGTATCGATAGCACATAGTCTTCATAGTGAAGGGCCACCTGACCATTCCTAAGCAGCTTGTCGATATTGTATTGTGCTCGTGTCACGAGCGACAAACAAGCCATGAATATGATGACTACATGCCGATACATACATTCTACTTGTGCACCTATTTTAGCGCGCAGGTGCACTGTTGACGCCTCATCTGCGAACGGGTTTGGTGCGGTAGTGACACTCGTACTTGCCCTGCGTCATACCCTTCAATTTGTTTTTGATCATTTGTTTACGGAACGGTGAGATGCGATCAACGAACATTTTACCGTCCAGATGGTCGAACTCATGCTGCATCACACGAGCCAAGTAGCCCTCTATCCATTCATCATGCGGTGTAAAGTCTTCATCCATGTACTGTACATGAATGCGTGTGGTTCTCGAAACAGCTTCATGAATGCCGGGAATGGAGAGGCATCCCTCGTCCATCGACTCCTTGGGTGCGTTCTCGTCAATCTCTATGATATGCGGATTGATGTATGCACGCCTGAAATCTTTGTATTCGGGAAAGTCGTCACTCAACACGTTAAGGTCAATAACCACCACGCGGATGGATTTTCCTATCTGCGGTGCGGCTAGGCCAATGCCATCTGACGAATCAAGTGTTTCAAACATGTCTTGTATCAACTGTCCCAGTCCTTCATACTCGGGCGTGATGTCCTGTGCCACTTTGCGAAGCACGGGTTGACCATATATATATATAGGTAATATCATTTTTTAGTTTACAAGTTTACAAGTTGACGAGTTTACAAGGCGATAGTTTACAAGTTGATGGGTGACGAGGTGATCGTTCTGTGGCTGACAAGGTGATGGATTCCTGTTTCCTATTTATGACCGAACCATGAACTTGCCTACTCGCAGCCATGTCCATGCAAACACATATCAAACCTGTTACAACGTCGTTTACCTTAGTCGTTTCGACTCCATATAACTTTGCAGAATGATGGTAGCAGATATCTCGTCTACCAACGCTTTGTTTTGCCGGGCTTTCTTGCCGATGCCACTTGCGAGCATGGCCTTATGAGCCAGCACGGAAGTAAAACGCTCGTCGTAATATTCGATGGGTATCTGTGGCATGGCCTTTCGCCATCGGTTCACAAATTGCTCCACCCTAGCCATGTTCTCACTGGGTTTGCCATTGGTTTGCATGGGCTTTCCAATGACAATCCGTTCCACCTCCTCGCGCGCTACATAGTCTTTGAGATAGTCGAAGAGTGTAGATGTAGAAACAGTTGCCAATCCATTGGCAATAATTTGCAATGGGTCGGTAACTGCTATGCCCGTACGTTTCTTTCCGTAATCTATCGAAAGGATACGCATAGTATCTGTAAATGGTATTGGAGCGGGAGTTAACTGGGAGTTCACCCGGATTGAATCTGAATAACAAAATCAAACCCTTGTTGGTGAACTCGTGCGTAACTATCTTTTGCTGACACTTACCAGCACCTCTTTAGCTCACACCAGTTACCATCATCCTCTTATTTCTTGTACAGCAACCAAGCGTCAGGATACTTTGAACGGAACTGGTTGCGCGATGCTACAGCCGAGGCCTTGTCGGCATGAGTTGTGGCAACAACGCGGTACATGTTACGTTCAGAGTTGTAAGCGATTTGTGCTCCATAGCCTGCTGCCTGCAACGTACGCTGCAAACCCTCTGCGTTGGCCTTCAATCCGAACGAACCTACAACCACGCTGAATGCGCTCAAGCCACTACCGCTCACCACTGTCACGGCTTCGGTACGTACCGTTGCGTTGTCAACATTATCTACAACCTGCGTCTGTGTTACAGGGGCTGGGGTCAAAGGAGCAACCACTGGAGCCTCAGTCTGAGTCGCAGCCTGTGCGTTTTCCTGTGCCTTTGCCTTTTCGTATGCTTTCTTATAAGCGCTCTCGCTTGATTTACAACCGGTAAAAGCCAGTGCTACACACAAGCCCGCGCACAAAACAATACTTTTTTTCATAATTCTGTAAGATATTATTAATTAAACCTGTTGATTCATTATACCTGGCGAAGGTACAAAATATCCGCTAAAATGGAACAAAAGGGCCGCATAAAGTTTGTTAAATGCACAAAACTCATGTTTTTTAACAAAAATATGCAATACATTAACCTTCTATGTCCAAAACTTTTCTTATATTTGCGATAGTTCGAATGTATCGAACGCTTATAACGTTATAAACAACATATTTAATAACAATTTAAAAAGAATTGAACAATGAGAACAGTAGGTTATATCGGCGCATTCTTAGGTGGCGCCATTTTAGGTGCAGTGGCTGGTTTATTGATAGCTCCACAAGAGGGTAAGAGAACACGCAACAAGATTTCTGACACGGTTGATGATTTCTGCAAGAAACACGACATCAAACTGTCCAAGAAAGATGTTGACAATCTGGTTGACGACATCAAGGAGGCTGCAACAGACATCGTAGAGTAAACATTCTCCTATGTTTTCAAACGATCAGAACGTTGAGACCATCGGCCGTTTGGTCGATATATGCAAACATTACATCGGGCTTCAAACAGAATATGTGAAGCTCGATGTGATTGAGAAGGTGGTACGTCTCATCACGGTTATTACCTTGGTCACAGCGCTTTCCATCATCATGATATTGGCACTCATCTACGTGTCGTTCGCAGCAGCATACGCGCTCGAACCGCACGTGGGCCTGCCTTTTGGCTTCCTGATTGTGGCCGGAGGCTATTTATTCATCTTTTTGTTGTTCTTCCTCTTCCGCAAACAGTGGATAGAGCGACCACTTGTCAGGTTCCTGGCAAGCCTATTAATGGAGAAGTGACATGACAAACAATACAGATAATAACGCTCCCGCACAATATAAGTCGCTCGATGAAATCAGGATACGCAAAGACCAGATTTTGAAAAGCATCAAGAAGGATGACGAAGGCATGCGGCATCTTTGGAACAGCATGTTCAACAAACCGTCCACACTGACATCAAAGCTGCCCTCAAAACGTATATCGGGGTTGATGAACACTGGGACTGGCATCTTCGACGGTGTGCTGTTGGCCTGGAAATTGTACAGAAAATTCAAGAAAAGAAGATAATTTTTTTTCAGAAACTAAACTATGACAACCGCCCATCGGTTGTCATTTTTTTTTGCGACCCCATTGTCATGGCCTTCAAAGGGTGTTGTCACATTCCGCATCATTCCAAAGACTGACTCTAAAACCAAGCATCCCTTTGTAAACTGAGTTAATGACTACATACCCTCGTATCGTTGTTGATAGTTAGTTTACCAGATGAACCTCTCCTGAAAAAGCGATAGAAAACCCACCCTCTGACAATATTATTGCCGATTGACCAACTTAAATACAAGTTGCAATTTTTGTTGTGTTTATTCAACAATTATCACCCCCAAAACGGCACCTGTAAACTTTCAAACTAGAAAAAAACGATAGACTTGGAGGATGCAAACAAGAGATTTTGGAACGAGAAAAATCGAATTTTATCACAAATGGATTGACTTTACGCGCAAAAAAGCATCACTTTGGCTACCAATCAACATGCTTTTGAGCAGCAAAAGCATGCATATTGCACCCTAAAAGCATTGCTTTTGGCATGAAAAGTCTTATCAAGTTGAAACGAAATAGTATAAGATATTCGTAAATACCTGTTTATTAATGTTTTATAAAAATCACTCATTTTGAGCGTATTTGTGACAAGACGGATGGTTGTTTGCAAATTCGCCAAGCATGAAGAGGTTGGTTGTCAAGAAAATTCATCTGCACTTTTCTCCGAAATCTTATTCATGACGAAACGGTGAGTGATAAAGTAGAGCTTTCAAAATGGTGTGACTTCTGAATTGGTTTCGGGGTAGTAGGCACTAACAGTTGCTGCTGGAAAGCTGTGTTCATGCTGCCAACGAGTAAGGTATGTATCGTAATTTTAATGATTTGTGAGCAAAAAAAAAAGAGTACCGCCGTACTCTCAATCTTATTAACCTTAAATCTAATACTATGAAAAACACATTGCAAAGATACAAAATGATATCGTATTTGCAAGATTTGGCCATCAATTTGGACTTTTTATAACTATTTTTAATCGAACTAAAGGTATTTTTGACTAGAAGACACAATTTGCCCATAAATTGTTGACGAATGCAAACGTCGTACTTTTTACACATCTATCTGCAATCCATCATAAGCCAATTGCATGCCAGGGGGCAGCTGTTTGTTTACTTCTTCATGAAAACCCACGTCGTGGTTCATGTGTACAAAATAGGTTCGGTGGGCTCCAATGCGCTTGGCAAACGCCACGGCCTCATCTACCGTCATGTGCGAATGGTGTTGCGGCTGATACCTCAGCGCATTCACAACGAGCGTGTCGATGCCTTCAAGATAGGCATATTCGGACTCATCGATGGTCTTCATGTCCGTGATATAGGCAAGGCTACCAAACCGATAGCCTAAGATGGGCAGCTTGTCATGCATCACCTGGAAAGGTATCACCTCGACATCCCCCACGATTAGGGGTTGATGTGGAACCACAGGGGTTAAGTCGAGCCGTGGCACACCGGGATAAAGTTTCTCCGTAAAACAATAAGGCATGGTCTGATGCAGCTGATCTACCGTTTGTTGGTCAGCAAAAACATGTACGGAACCGAACACGCAGAAGGGTCGCAAATCGTCGATGCCGGCCACATGGTCATAATGAACATGCGTGAGCAACACACCATCCAACGGAGTAAAGGCAAAGGGCATGAGTTGCTGACGGATGTCGGGACCACAGTCAATGAGAATCCTCGTTGTTTGCGTTTCCAGCAAAGCAGCCGTACGCAAACGCTTGTCATGTGGGTCAGTGCTCCCACATACCGCACAATGACATCCCAAAGAAGGGACGCCACCCGACGTGCCAGTACCCAAGAATTTTAATCTCATAAGATGTTTACCTCCGGTTTGATGATGATGCCGAAGCGTTGGAAGACATCATGCCGTATGGCCTCACATAACTTTACAATATCGCTTCCGGTGGCTCCACCACGATTCACCAGCACAAGTGCTTGCTTGTCGTGCACGCCAGCGGGACCTATGGAACGGCCTTTCCACCCGCATTGGTCAATCAACCAGCCAGCTGGAATCTTCTCATGTTCATCATCTATGGTATAATGGGGCATCTGAGGATATTGCATGGCCAAGCGTTCATACTCCTTTCGGTCAACAATGGGGTTCATAAAGAAGCTGCCAGCGTTGCCTTGCACCTGCGGATCGGGCAGTTTGGCCTGACGAATGGCAATGATGGTTTGGCGCAATTGCTGTGGCGTGGGGTGTTCTATTCCCTGTCGCTGCAATGCTGCTCGAATGTTACCATAATCTAAATGAGGACGATAGGTGCAGTCAAAACGGAACTCAACATGGGTGATGACAAACCTATTTTTCCACTCATCCTTGAACTTGCTGTATCGGTAGGCGTACTCACAATCAGCGCGAGCAAAGGTTACCTCATGCCCCGTGGCGACTTCTACAGCCATTATGGAGTGGATGAAGTGATTGACCTCGCTGCCGTAAGCGCCGATGTTCTGCACTGCCGCAGCGCCTACCGTGCCAGGAATTAAAGAGAGATTTTCCAGACCGTAAGCTCCTTGCTCAACACAAGTGGCGACTAAATCGTCCCACACCACGCCACTGCCGCTCGTGATAACGGCCTCATGGTTGTTAATCGCAATGTCAATCGAACGGATGTTCGAACACAAAACGGTGCCATCAAAATCTTTTGTCAACAACAGGTTGCTACCTTTTCCCAATGGCATGATGGGATAATCGGCCTCGGTGAGCCGAGAAAGAGCTTCGAGAAGTTCGGCTTTCGTATCAAACTCGATGAAACGACGGCACGAAACATCGATGCCGAACGTGTTGTGATGCAGCAAACTATGGTTGTGTATATCTCTCATCCCTACTCTATCAGCTATTAAATTTCATCAATTTCCATTCAGACTTCTGCCGACGGAACACCATGATATTCTCCAAATCGGTTGCGATGCCACGCACAACAAAGATTTTTTGATTCCCCCGTTTATGCTTCTGACCATAAACTATATTGTAGATAGTTCCTTTGGGGATGATGGGTGGCTTGAACGCCAACCACTGTTCGGGAACAATAGAACCCGTGATGGTACCAAAATCGTCATCGGGATCGGGAGCTGTGAACTCAACTGTTTCGTTCATACTACGCACCTGAAAAGCACTGTCGACCGCAAATCGCTGGTAAAACTGCAAAAAAGAGCCGTTGACACTCTCGTGCATTGGCTGGTAAACAATTGAGGTTAGCATAAACTCGCCATTGATTCGGTTGAAGAAATACTGCTTGACGGTTTTGCTTTTGAATAATATCTTTTCAACAGTCACCTGGTTCACCGACGTGTCTTTCATCACTTCCATCTGTTTGAGATTATCAAAAATAAGCGTAAAATAGCCTTGTTTCATGAAAAAGTAGTCCATTTTCCACTGCTCTTTCTTGATTTCGTCTGTCTGTTCACCATGCTTCATCACAGGAAGTGGAAACTTCACACGCTTGAGCTGCAGCTTTCTGTTCGCGGCAAAATTAAAGATAAAGTCGTCAAACAGCTCGTCGGCTGACTTCGACATGGGTGATTCAGCAATCATGTTTGACAACGTATCCTCGTCAACACTATCCTCTTCAATGGAATCAACCGCCAAGGTATCAACGGCTTGAGGCTTTTTATCAAAACATCCCGTTGTGGAAAACAGGACCGATATCAACATCATCAATGCCAAAACGAAGAAAGTAAATTTTCTCATACGAACGCTTTTGCTTATAAAATCCTCTCACTTTTTACGAACATACCCCTTCAAATTCTTATCAATACACGACTACTCTGAACGAAGGTGCAGCCTATTTTATGCAAAGATAGTGCAAGCCGAAGGCAATCAAACCGTGTTTGAATTGCTGAGGTGCAGCCTATTTTATGCAAAATTACGACTTAATTTCGATATAAGTCTTCTTTTTAACTTAAAAAATAGTACCTTTGCAGTAGGAAATTATTATAAAGTATGATACTTGATAAAATAGATGAGCTTCTGCACGAAGTAAGCAATCTTTCAGCCAAGAACGCGGAAGAAGTTGAACGGTTGCGCCTGAAATACCTCAGTAAGAAAGGTGAAATCAATGCTTTGATGGCTGATTTCCGCAATGTGGCCGCTGATGAGAAGAAAACAGTAGGCATGAAAATCAATGAATTGAAGCAGATGGCGTTGGACAAAATCAATGCCTTGAAAGAGGAAGTACAGACTACCGCCGATGCTTCTGAAGACATTGACTTGACTCGTACACCATATCCTATCCGCTTGGGGACACGACATCCACTGACTATCGTAAAGAATCAAATCTGCGATATCTTCCAACGCATGGGCTTTGTGTTGGCTGATGGCCCAGAGATTGATGACGATTTGCACGTTTTTACCAAGCTTAATTTTGCGTCAGATCATCCTGCCCGCGACATGCAAGACACGTTCTTCGTGAGCAAACATCCCAATGATGTGACCAAAAACATACTGCTACGTTCCCATACATCAGGTGACCAGTCGCACTATATGGAGACCCATCAACCTCCAATCCGTATCATCTGCCCGGGAAGAGTGTACCGCAACGAGGCCATCTCGGCCCGCGCGCACTGCTTCTTCCATCAAGTAGAGGGTCTATATATTGACAAGAACGTGTCGTTTACCGACCTCAAGCAGGTCTTGTTGACCTTTGCACGTGAGATGTTCGGCCCAGATACCGACATCAGACTGCGCCCCAGCTACTTCCCTTTCACCGAGCCAAGTGCCGAAATGGATATCTCTTGTTTCATTTGTGGTGGTGATGGTTGTGCGTTTTGCAAGCACACGGGTTGGGTAGAGATACTCGGTTGCGGCATGGTTGACCCCAACGTGCTGGAATCTTGCGGCATTGATAGTAAGGTATATAGTGGCTATGCCTTCGGAATGGGCGTGGAACGCATCACCAATCTGAAGTATCGTGTGAGCGACTTGCGCATGTTCTCAGAGAATGACCTGCGATTCTTGAAGGAGTTCGAAGCCGCCTATTAATGACAAAAGACATAGACAGTAAGCTGATATCACCTGTCTGTGCCATCAAATAACTTCAAAAAGACAGTCCATACGGATTGTCTTTTTTGTGTTTGTGCACGACACTTTTCATTCGAAAGCATGATGCCATGTCGCCCATATCACACCTATTGTTCTATTTTCTCATAGTATCTCAATGCGCCTAAGGCCGTTGCTTCGGGATGTAACATGATGATAAGATCCCTTAATAATAGGTCGGGACGGAAAGGAGTCTCCTCAAAATAAGGTTTAACACTGCCATTACACTGATAAATCTGGCCCGTCTTGAAAGCTTTCAATCCATCATATCCATGATATTCGGCCAACAAATCTTTCTTCGTCATGAGCCTTTCGCCGTTGAATTTGAATGCCCACACGTCACTATATCCAGCCTTTTCCAACACTTCCTCAAACGATAAAGGCAGGCTACCGCTATGCTTGTCGTCCGAAAAGGCATAAGTACCGTTGGCATCGGCTATCATTTGCCCCATCGTACTCATCCCTCCGGGGCAGTACCACACGCTACCAGTCTTGCGTTCCGTTAAGATTGAACGCCCAGTGTGCCACGCTTGCGCCGTCGCCTTCAACCCTTGATAAAGACTGTCCACGACATTAAACAGCGAATCGGCACGCTTTTCCTGACCGAACAACATGCCATAAAATTTCATCCACTCGGCTCTACCCAACGGAGAAGTTTCCATATAATCGGCCATCTCAATGATGGGCGTCCCCAATTGCGCCAACTTTCCATAACCGCCGCTGTTCTCAAAAGGTGACAAGAACAACGCCTGCGGCTTCAATTCGATGATTTTTTCTAACTGAGGTGCCATGCCTTCACCACAATCCACAATCTTTCCCAATCGTACCCGCTCATGAATGGAAGGTATTAGGATATATTTCAAGTCGGCAACACCAACGATTTGATTCAAACAACCTAAATACTCCAGCAGTTTGCAGTGAGCTGTTGTGAAGACAACGCTGCGCATTAAAGGCGTATAAACCAACGTTCCTTCGGGCAAATGATTCACCCGAGCCGAATCTTTCCTATCCACCAGTACGTAAGTATGCAGCGTCTTGCCCTCCTGCCACGGGTCAACCAGTGTGACAACCGTATACAATTGGTGCTTCACCACCTTAATATGTTGGGCATACTTGAATGCCAATGGCTCCCCATCGCTCGAACTTTTCGACCCACTGCCATGTCGGCAACCCGCCAACAAGATGACCGTTAAGAGGACAAAAGCTCCAAACCAACGCAAAATAAATTTATTCTTCATGTCTTTTTGTTCTATACATGATGCAACATACTATGCCAAAACACGATACAAAAATACAAAATTATCGAACAAAAGCTACAATGAAGTGCCACGATTTTTCATCTTTCTACCATTATGTTCGCATGAAATATGAGAAGGAAAAAGAATGTTTTCCTACTATTTTGTGTCATAATTTTTGTTTATTCCAAAAAAATCATATCTTTGCCCAATGTAACTATAACTAAACACTCAATTAACCATGGAAGAAGAAAAAGAAAACGTCATGAGCGGTCAGCTGGACTTCAAGAAGCTGTTTACCTTCTTAGGAATCATAGCCGTGACCGCTATCGTGTGGAACCTACCCATTGACACCTTTGGCATCGATGGATTGACCGTCATTCAACAGCGAATCATCGCCATTTTTGTATTCGCCACTCTGTCGTGGATCACCGAAGCCGTGCCTTCGTGGGCCACCTCCTTAGCCATCATCACCGTGATGTGCTTAACTGTTTCCAACAACAGTCTTGCCATGTTCAAGGGCGAAGAGAATGAAGTATTTGGCACTTTGCTCAAATCAAAGGAGATTATGGCCACCTTTGCCAACCCAGTCATCATCCTGTTCTTGGGCGGATTCATCCTCGCCATCGCAGCGACAAAATCGGGATTGGATGTCCTTTTGGCTCGTAACCTTATCAAACCGTTCGGACGCAAGAGTGAGAATGTACTTTTAGGATTCCTCCTCATCACCGGTGTTTTCTCCATGTTTGTCAGCAATACCGCCACGGCAGCCATGATGCTCACCTTCCTCACGCCTGTATTCGCAGCCCTTCCACCCAACGGTAAGGGGCGCATCGCGCTGACCATGAGTATCCCTGTAGCTGCCAACCTTGGTGGTATGGCCACGCCCATCGGCACACCACCGAACGCAATTGCCCTTCAAGCTCTCAACAATCCTGATGGATTGAACATGGGAATCAGCTTTGGTAGCTGGATGATGCTGATGTTTCCACTGGTCATCCTCCTACTGTTCATTTCGTGGCGCATTATTTTGAAGTTCTTCCCCTTTACCCAAAAGACCATTGAGTTGGAAATCAAAGGACGCATACAGAGCGGATGGCGCATGTGGGTAGTAAGCGGAACTTTTATCATCACCATTCTTCTCTGGCTCATCCCAGGCAAGATTACCGGCATGGACTCTAACACCGTGGCTATGGTACCTATGGGTATTTTTGCTATTACGGGCGTCATTACAGGTAAAGATTTGCAAGAAATCAACTGGAGTGTTATCTGGATGGTGGCCGGCGGATTCGCCTTAGGTCTCGGCATGAACGGATCTGGCTTGGCCGACCGTGCCATCGAGAGCATTCCTTTCAAAGAATTCAGTCCGGTAATCATACTGATTTTATCGGGATTGATTTGTTATTTCTTGTCCAACTTCATCTCCAACACCGCAACAGCAGCCTTGTTGGTTCCTATTTTGAGCGTTGTTTGTGCAGGCATGGGCGACACCCTGGATGCCATTGGCGGTACAGCTACGATACTCATCGGTATTGCCATCGCTGCTTCTTCAGCCATGTGCTTGCCTATTTCAACGCCACCAAACGCCATCGCCTATTCAACAGGACTGGTTAAGCAAAACGACATGCTCAAGGTGGGCTTGACGATGGGTATCATCAGCATTGTGTTGGGCTACATTCTCCTGTACTTTGTTGGCAAAACTCATTTGCTGTAACATAGCGAATTGAACACCACGACCCGCTGTGAGCATCCTACTCCAGCGGTATCATGGGTGTGAATATTCTTGACAAGCAGCCGCTTTATATTTGGCTTATTTACAAACAACAATCGTTTCGTTGCAAATAAGCCAAATATGAAGCGGTTTTCAGATGTACCTGTGAGCCAATACGTTATGGTTAACAATCACACTCAGGGGGTCGTTTTTCAAGCTTTTCTTCATTAAAAGCATTGCTTTAAGGCTGCAATCTACATGCTTTTGCAGGGTAACCATCCAATATTAGCCGTCTTTCACACTAACAAATAACCCTTATATGTCTGGCAGCATATAAGGGTTGTTTGCTATTTGAAGTTTGAAGGTAGCATTTTCGTGAGTTCCTCCTCCGTCATATCTGGCAGGGGCCTTG
>JAQYPT010000079.1 GCA_028726625.1 Prevotellaceae bacterium
GAACGTTATACAGACAAGAGAATTATGTCGATACAAAAGAAATTGAACGAAAGACCGAGAGAAAAATTAAACTTTTCTACACCAAAACGAGAGTTCTTCAAACACGTTTTGTAATTTTGCACTTGCTGGTTGACTCTAAGCACGCCAGAACTGGTGGTGGACGAGCCAGCCATTGTACTGCACTCTGTGTCCATCTGAGCGAAAGGCTTTGATGTTGAGTGTCTGCCTGCGCTGATAAGCTGAATCAATGAGACGAAGCATCTCGGAGAAGTGAATTGGGGAGTTGGTCATGATTTGTGAACTATCTACTTGTGAACTCGTTAACTTGTGAACTTGTAAACTACATTTATGAATCATTCAAAGGTATAATCGAAAGTGTGATCGAATACTCTGCCGGTGCGATCGAGCTCCACCACGTTGTGGTTGCGCTGGGCGTACAGGTAGGTGAAGGTGAAGCGTGGCATCTCCTCCGCCCTATTCGTTTGCTCGGTCTTGGAATCGGTGATGATGACTTCGCGCCCCACGGTGACGCTGCCACCCCTGAGGGTTACGACACGAACGAGGGGTGAGCGCAGCACGTCGCCAAACCAGTCTGCCATGTCCTCGTTGAGTATGCCTGTGTCCGCCTTGAACTGTCGGGTTTCGACTATGGAGTAGTTTTTGTTTACACCGTCGATAACAGCCGACTTGCGCTTGAAGGTGGGCGACTTCTTTAGTGTTCCAGTGCAATAGAGCAGCTCATCGCAGCCAAAAGAATTGACGAAGAGCAATATGGGAGAGGCATCGGGGCAGGCGGCATCGATGATGAACGACTGGCGGCGTGCGCCTGCCGTGACAACTTAGCCACGTAACGCCTTGCCCGGTTGCATGTAGCCCTTTGGGCTTACGTCAATGGTGGTGAAGGTTGGGTTTGAACTCATGGGCGTAACCCCATAGCTCTGCGTGCTGCCGTCCGTGTAGTAAGCCGTGACGTTGGCGGCATCGTTACCGACATAGTGCAGATACTCAAGGCGACCAACGGCGGTGATCTTTGTGCCGATGAGCAGTGACAGGAAGTGGTTGTTACAGAAGTCATCGCAAGAGGTGGAAACGTCTGCCTCGCAGTAGACAAGGGTAAAGTCGATGGACGAGCGGTCTGTCGCAGAGCCGTTTTTGTACTCCTCCATGGTGATGTGGCATTGCGCCACGAGTGGTCGCCTTACGTATGAGGTGAGCAAATTGCCAAGTTCGGAAACCGTTATCGTGGCATTGACAGGAAAGAGCGTCTCGCTGTACACTTGTTCGTTGTTGACGTGAATGCCCACCTCAAGACGGTCGCCACCAATGCCCACCGTGAGGTTGGGAATGTTTTTAGAGAAGCATCTTGTGGGAATGCCTTTTCTTATCGTAATGCCCATATATATAAGTTTTTTATTGTTATGAAAGCAAAGATAAGGCAATGGCATTGCACCATAAAATACAATGAAGAAGGCATACTATACTAACTAGCAGCAAACCTTTTATCACACTTTTACGACAACCTGTTAAAAGTATTAAAAATAATACCAAAAAGTTGACTGAAAGTTTGCTTAATAGTATTATTTTTACTACCTTTGTATCGTCAAACAATAACAACATACAATTAATGAAAAAATATAAGGTTAAAGAAGTCATCAAGATGTTAGAAGCAGACGGTTGGGAACTTATAGCAACCAAAGGTGACCACAGACAATTTAAGCATCCAAACAAAAAAGGTAAAGTTACCGTAAGAGGACAAAAGAATGAAGTATTAAATCAATTTTTATTAAACAGCATCTGGAAGCAGGCAGGGTGGAAATAACCACCCCCTGCATTTAGAATATAAAAAAGAACATAAAAATTATACGACAATGGAGAAAATAAGAGTAGATATAGCATGGTGTGAGCAAAATTTTGGGGCTACATTTGGAGAAAATGTACCTGGTGCAGTGGCTATTACCGCAAAGACATACGACGAGTTGATGATTGAAATACCAGAGACGCTGCGCTTTCACGTCGAGGGTATGATAAACGACGGTGACGCTGTGCCAGAGTGGTTGCGTAATGGCGAGTACGAGTTTGACTATCATCTCGACACTGCCGCACTCATACGTTCTTGTGAACGATACGCAAGCCTTGCCGCCATATCTCGGGCATCTGGCGTCAACCAGCGCCAACTGAGCCATTACGCCAATGGTGTGAAGAAGCCACGACCACAACAACGCAAGCGAATCGTGGATGGACTTCACGAAATAGGTAGAAAATTGATTGCCATTGTATAGTTATTGTTTGACAGCTAATTTGCAATGGGGGCGGAGCTTAACGGCTCCGCTTTTTTAGTATGACTGGCGTGTCATACTAAAAAAGGCATGCTATCCTCACGGACGGCATACCTGATAAAAAAATGTTACCTTAAAAAAATGCTTTTATATTGTTTGTCACTCGTCAATGTAGCGACGTTCATACATCTCCCATTGCAGTTGTCCGCTTGAGCCCAGCACGAGAGGGTAGTCGTGGGCACGCAGCCACATGACAACATCGAACTGCTCGAGGTGCATGACAGGTTGCAGCTCGGCAATGATTTCAGAGGTGGACTTGGGCATGAGTACACACGCATCGAGGTCATCAATGGCGAACACGTTTGGATGCTCTTTGGCGTAGGCTGTGAGGACGGTGTCGACAGTATCGAGGCGCATGAGTTCCTCTTCGCTGAGCCCTGGGCGTGAGCACCACTTTGTCCATATTTCTTAGTCTTGTATTGTTAACATGATGTTACTCCTTTCCTTTTTCATTGTTACTAACGATGTTCTTGCCGTTGATGACTGCACGGCGGATGTTGCAGAGGTCATCGATGAAGAGTTGTAAGGACACGATGTAGTCGAGCATTTGCTTGGCTTCCTTATCGTCGTTGTCGAGCCCTGCCTGTTCGAGGATGAACCACCGCTTGATGTCG
>JAQYPT010000080.1 GCA_028726625.1 Prevotellaceae bacterium
CCCTTCTTTATTTTATATTGCTGTTGGAAGCTCTTTGGGGGCTTCGCGCCCCCAGCCGCAAGGCAAACCTCCGCGGTGTTTTTCATAGTTTTAAGCTAAGCAAAAAACTTTGAAACGTTGCGTTTCTATTTGGATTCTTCACACTCTTTACAGGATGGGCAACCATTATTTAGCGATTTAGTTTGAGTAAACCATCCAACTGGCGCACAAGCGCATCCACCCCGAAAACCAATGTCAATGACATTGACCTCCAAACTCATTGACTTTGACGTCCAATTGCATTGACTTTGGCGCTCAAAGTCAATGCAATTGAAAACACGAAAACATACCGCATTTTCAAAGGCCTTTGAGGTATGTTTTGCGGGAAATGAAAGACAGAGGCAAGATGGTTTATACTACCGTTGAATAGATACGCAGGATGACATCCGTATTATCCAACTGATTTTTAATCATTTAGAAGGATAATCTACCATATTTCAATAAAATTAAGAAAGAAATATTTGTTTATCTCGCAAAAAAGCCGTACCTTTGCAATCGCAAACAAGAAAACAACATCGCGGAGTGGAGCAGTTGGTAGCTCGCCAGGCTCATAACCTGGAGGTCACATGTTCGAGTCATGTCTCCGCAACTTTTACGCCTGAAAGTCCTGTAAACAAAGGGATTTCGGGCGTTTCGAGTTTTTAACTCGGACGAAAAACTGAACATTTTTCACTTACATTGGTTGCGATTTGGCAAACAGTGTAAAAAAAAATGGCAATTTTAAACAAATCTTTCCTTACTACTAAAAATATAGTGGACTACACGTTGCCGTGCTTGCACAAAGGCAAGCAATGGTATGTCGACTTTTACGCCTACGACCCTTCTACCGACAGCATGCGACGTAAGAAATACATGCTGGACAGATACAAAAAAGTGAGCGACAGGAATAAATTTGCCGCTATCTTGATACATAACTTATTTGAAAGACTGAAACATGGATGGAACCCATGGACGGACGCAACCAAGACGAGACACTTCACGGAGTTCGCCGTGGTATTGGACCGATATCGGACATATATCAACCATGCGGCACAGAAGGGGACACTGAAGGAGAAGACGCACATTGACTACATAAGTAGGCTGCGACAGTTGGAAGCGTACCTCGAAGAAACGAACGTGAACATGCGCTACGCTTACCAGTTCAACAAGATGTTTGCCGTGGACTTCTTAGACTACCTTATTTTGGACAAGGATAACTCTGCACGAACCCGCAACAATTACCGCGCATGGCTCTCGGCGTTCGCCTCGTGGATGAAGGAGCGGCAGTATATCGAAGAGAACCCTGTGGAAGAGATTCACATGCTTCGTGAGGAGGAGAAGATGCGTGACGCGCTGTCTGCTGACGCTTTAGTGCGGCTGAAAGATTATCTCGGGAAATATAACCCTCCGTTCTATCTTGCCTGTCTCATGGTGTACTATTGCTTTATCCGCCCCGGTGAGCTCAGGCATATTAAGGTGGGGGACATCAGTATAGAGAAACAGACGGTGTACGTGCGTCCTGACGTGGCAAAGAACCGCAAGGGGCAGTATGTCGCCTTGAACGACAAGGTGTTGAAGATGATGATCGAGCAGAAGGTGTTTGAGCATCCATCGCAGGAGTATCTATTTGGTAGGAAGTTGGTGCCCGGTGAGGAACAGGTGTACATCAACCAGTTCAGACACGAGTGGCGCAAGGTGCGTAAGGCGCTGCACTTTCCCGACAGTTACCAGTTTTACAGTTTGAAGGACTCCGGCATCCGTGACCTTGCGAACGCCGAGGGTATCGTGGTTGCCCGAGATCAAGCGCGGCACACGGACATCAGTGTGACGAACAAGTATCTGAAGAATGCCAACCTTGCACATGAGGAAGCGAAACGCTTCAAGGGTGATCTGTAAGAATGCTCCAATAAAAAAGGCATGCTATCCTCACGGACGGCATACCCCTCAAAAAAAATGCTATTTAAACAAATGCTTTTTCAATTTTTGTCAGTCGTCAATGTAGCGACGTTCATACATCTCCCATTGCAGTTGTCCGCTTGAGCCCAGCACGAGAGGGTAGTCGTGGGCACGCAGCCACATGACGACATCGAATTGCTCGAGGTGCATGACAGGTTGCAGCTCGGCAATGATTTCAGAGGTGGACTTGGGCATGAGTACACACGCATCGAGGTTATCAATGGCGAATACGTTTGGATGCTCCTTGGCATAGGCTGTGAGGACGATGTCTACTGTATCGAGACGCATGAGTTCCTCTTCGCTGAGCCCTGGGCGTGCGCACCACTTAGTCCAAATTTCATAGTCTTGTTTTGTCTGCATGATGTTACTCCTTTCCTTTTTCATTGTTACTAACAAGGCTCTTTCCGTTGATGACTGCACGGCGGATGTTGCAGAGGTCATCGATGAAGAGTTGTAAGGACACGATGTAGTCGAGCATTTGCTTGGCTTCCTTATCGTCGTTGTCGAGCCCTGCCTGTTCGAGGATGAACCACCGCTTGATGTCG
>JAQYPT010000081.1 GCA_028726625.1 Prevotellaceae bacterium
ATGTCCGTAACTTGCTCTTTCATAGGTATAAAGGTAATAAAAATATCTCAAATACACAAGAAAAACAAGAGATTTGTGATACCCTTTTATAAGATTTTTGAAGAGAAAGTATTGAATGGTCACTACCGCTGAATAGTTACGGGGTAAGATAGAGATATTCATCATTTTGATATTTTTGTGTGTCTTTACGCCATTTGTAATGATTACTTTTGTATTGTTCAAAATACGAGCTTTTTGTATCAATCAGGTGATGAGGCCTCACGTCCTTCCACCTTATTATATATATATAGCTCGCAAAGCATAGAAATGGAATACCCATGACACCTATATGCGAAATAGGATGACGGTAATGCAGAACAGACAACCCGATGTATGACAGATACATGGGCGAATGTTTGGCTACAAACATTTGTAAAAAAGAGAAGAATGTGCCAGCTATATTTGGCAACAAAACATAGAAAACTTATTTATTTATAAAAACAAAAATTTGAATATGGCAAAGAAAACGTATGTAAGTCCAGGAATTCTGCTTTTGGCCGCCGGTGATCCGGGTACAGGTGATATACCGTTCAGCCAACAAGACCCTGACAACCCAAAAGGCAAGGCAAAAGAAATGATGTTTGACGAAGAAGATTTCGACACAGACCTGTGGTATTAACCCCCCATGTCGGCGATCGTAAGTAAACAGACGTATAGTAAATTAGAAAATGAAAAAAAATAACAACAACATGAAACATTTATTACCAACCCGGCATCTGCTGACGCTGCTCCTCACGTGCTTCATGGCACTGGGTGCGCAGGCAGAGCCGATTAAGTTCTATGTGTCGCAGAAGCGAGGCAACGATGCGCGCAACGGTACATCGTGGAACGCTGCCTTCAAAACGCTCGATGCAGCACTCAAGGCGGTGCACAACAACGCCAACCTCGATGCCGTCATCTATATGGCGGAAGGAAAGTACAACGTAGACAACAATCCTGTGGGCACGGCTGGTTACTACACGCTTACTCGCGCAGGCGAGAGCCTGCGTATCTACGGTGGATTCCCCACTCCGGGTTCGCAGACGCTGCCGCAAGACACTTGTAGCAACAACCCCAAGCGTTATGTCACCGAGCTGGTTGCTACCAAGAAAATTACCCAGTCGGTGTTCCGTACCAACAACCACAACCAAACACTTGCGTTGCAGGGTGTGAGCTTCAACTCGACAAACTTCGTGGGCAACCTCGCCAACGGATCGCTCGTCACGCTCGACAACGATGGCTTTGACAACGTAACCTTCTCTTTGGAAGACTGTCGCATACCGTATTACCGCTCAACGGCTTCGGGGTGCTATCTTCGTATATGGAAATACCAAGAATCCAAAGATTCGCCTGCACCGTGTGGAGGTGATGCGAGCTGAGAGCTCCGGACCGATAGGTGGCGGATTTCTTGTAGCAAACGTTGTAGGTAGAGCTGTCAATTCGCAAATTGATATCAGCTACTTAACCTTCCACGACATCCAGCATGTGGGTTCCACACAAGAGGGTGCTGTCATCGGATGGACTAACTGCGGTGATTGGAGCGAGAACCCCGATGCCCATGTCAAGATAGACCACATGCAGGTGAACCGTGCGCAGGGTGGAACCGCTACGGGACAGCACGGCACGTTCTTCCTTGAGGGATTCAAGGACATCACCATCACCAACTCTAACTTCCACAACTCGGAGGGTGGCAATGGTGGATTGTTCCGTATAGCCAGCTTCGTAAATTTCCGATCGGAGAACAACAGCTATTACAAAAACTTCGGTGGTGACATTGGTGGTGTGTTCTACTTCTATGACGGGGGGCAATCTCGTTGTCAAATAGACAAGACAAACCCAAGCAAGAAGCGCAGCATCGTGTTCAAGAACGATGAGTTCTTTGGCAATAATTCAGGAAAGACATTGGCAAAAGGTGATGGTGGTGCGGTGAGCATCAAGGCAGCAGCAGCCGATATTCCCTGCGATGTGACCATAGAGAATTGTAACTTTAAGAACAACTATACAACCGCACTTGAAGGCTGTGCCGCATGGATTGGTGTGGCTGGAGAGGTGAACATCAAGAATTCCATCTTCTGTAATAATAATGCTAACACCAAAGGTGCCAGTGGTACTGGTGCTGGTGGTGCCATCTGTTTGGATAATGCTTCCAAATTTACCGTGGAAGGTAGCTATTTTGGAGAAAATAGCAATAAGAAGGATGGCGGTGCTATCGAAATAAGATCAAAAAAAGAGTTTGAATTCCGCAATTGTGTCTTTAAGGATAACCAATGCGACAATCCGCAGGCAGTAACTAATGCTGGCGGTGGTGCAGTAGCCATCTTTAAAGGCTATGGAAAGTTTGTCAATTGTAAGTTCTTTGGCAACAAGGTAGGTTCTATCGGTGGTGCTGTAAGTATGTATCACAATGGTGGTAACACAGACAAGACAATCGACTTTGACAACTGTCTATTCGAGGATAATACATCGAAAATGAACGGTGGTGTCATCGGAATGGACACCAATGGTTGTTTGGTACGTATCAGCAACAGCATTTTCAAGAACAATTCTTGCGAAGGTTATAAGAATGCTGGTAACGGTGGTGGAGTTATCTCTATGAACGTTGACTGCGCTGGTGTAGAACTTAGGAACAATACCATTATTAACAATACCTCTTTTGGAGGTGGTGGCGTAGTTTGGTATCACTCTGGCTATGTTCATTCAGAAAATAACCGTTACTACAATAACAAAGCCGAAGTTGGAGGTGTTTTCCAAGTACAAAGCGTAACAAATATTGCACAATCTGCGCGTAGAGGTCTTGTTTCATACAACGATATTTTTTATGGTAACGAGGCAAAGAACACAACAGGTAAAGGTTCAGCGCAGGGAGGTGTGGCAGACATCTTTACTAACCAGCATCAAAACGTGACTTTCAAGGATGGTTTGTTTGTTAATAACATTTCATATGCGAAAAAGGCTGGAGGTTGTATCTATGCAGGATCAGCATCAGCATTAGTGACAGGCGATTACTTTCTTGTAGACTCTATTTATAATTGTACGTTCTACAACAACCAATGTTTGGATGATGCAGGCAAGCTTTCTACTACCTCACAGGGTGCAGATATAGGCGCTCTAAATAATAATTATAGTATTATGCGCGCTCAAAAAAGTAGATTACAATGTGCCGAGAGCGTATATATAGGAATTGCTGGCAAAAGAAGATGGAAAGCAGAACCAGACGTACAGTATTCCTCAACTTACAACCCTAATGTTCCCTCTACACCAGAAGCCATAGCAGGTCAGGGCTACACAGCCCCTACTGAGGCAGAGCTGGGTACTCCAGAAAACCCCGGGATGAAGGTGGACTGTGAGGAGATTAATGAGCGTCAGGATATTGACGTGACCAAACCGCACGCCGACATTGCTACCAGCAGGGTGCGTCCAACTACCTTTGCCACTTACTGCACCAAGGTGAAGGACGAGAAAGACCCTGAGAAACAGATATGGGCAGAGTTCCAAACTATCGGTGGTGAAGGTCCATATCAGTTTACCTATGATATATGGAAGCAGAAAGGTCGCGACATCCAGAGAATCGTGGAGAATGCAGTTGTTAAGACATCCGATGAGAAATATAGAACACCGGATTATACGCTTCCTATCTACGATTACGACAAGCCCATTATCGAGAATGGTGACACCATTGGGTATCAGAAGATAGGCGAGAAGAAGATTGAAGGAACATGGGAATATCCAGACAGCGTTATTCTTAGAGGTCCACAGCTCATTGAGAGCAAGTACATTGAGGAGGGAGCTACCTTCACCATCATCGTGAAGAAACTCACCGACCACTTTGGTCAGGAATACCACTACGACTGCTACGGCGACTACAACCTGCAGCGAGAGTTCTCGCAGAACGTGGGTGCGCAGATATTCTTCGAGGGATGCGATGCGCCCGGTGACGACCTCGACTGGGACAAGGATGGTATCTTGAATACCACAGAGTGTAACGATTTGGCTCCCGACAACCTAACGGCACTTACTGACAACAAGCTCAACCCGACCAATGGTAAGTGGGTGCGCTATCGTGACAACGTGAAGACGCAGAAGTTGTTTGCTACAATGGTGAACGACCCTAACTACCTCAACGACAATCCAGATACCAATCGCCGTGTACTCACACTGTTGCCTTCTGTGCTTGGCGTGACTACCGGCATTACTGGACAAAAAACTTTTGATATTTCAGATAAGTTTGGTTATCCTGCCAATTCGGGTGCTGTAGTAGTGAAGGTAGCAGACTGCTTGGTTGACAAAGACCGATTCATGACAGCTTCGTCAGAAGACAGGCTCACCAGCTATTGGGAGATTGGCGGTACAATGAAGCCATACGTGCTGATGCAAAGTACACCGACAGCTACATTCCATGCTGACAATTACTTTGCTATCAACATTCTGACCAACTCTGACACACAGTCGCAGACAGAACTGTACACCGACCTCGCAGACCACCGTTATACAGTGTTCGAGAATGAGGGAACGAAGAAGGTAATCTTCAACAACGAGGATGCCAACCTGACAAATACAGTGGGACTATCACACCTCAATGTCGAGCCTAACACTAAGTATTTTGAGTTTACACAGAGCCCTGACAAAGGTGGTATGGTGAATACGCTCGTTACCATTATGTTGCCATGCGACGATGATATGGACGGTATTCCTAACTTCTTTGATGACGACAGTGACGGCGACGGCTGTATGGATGCCATTGAAGGTGGTGACAACGTAACCGAGGATATGGTTGACGAACAAGGACGCATCAATGGCGAAGTAGACAATGACGGTGTGCCAGTAGCTGTGAATCCTAATGGCAAAGCTGACAAGGATGGTGCGCAAGGACAGACTGCTGGCTCAGCTTACAATCCCGAAGAGAATGCCTGCGGCAACAACTATTGGATTGGTGGCGTGGACAACGACTTCAGTAAGAAAGAGAACTGGACCAACGATGTTCCTAAGGACGGCCAGAACATCATCTTTGCTAACGGTCAGACTGACATCAAGGGTGAGAAGAAGGTGGCAGAACGCGACATGCACTTGCCTGCTGGTAAGTTTATCTCTGCAAACAAGTTGGTGAACAACGCACCGAACGAGAAGTTTGAGAAGGGTGCTACTACCAAGACCACTGGTCACCCAGCTGTGGTTGTTCCCGCTGACGGTGGCTTAGCCGTGAAGAGCGTGGAAGGCTTCGGCACAGACGGTGACAAGGACAAACTCGTGATGAAGACATCAACCGACGGCAAGAAGGTGGGTACGTTCATCTTGAACAATGAAAATGCATGCAAAACTACTGTATTTGCTACTGTTGAGTTCAAGCCATTGGGTAAGTATGTACAACGTCGTACTGCTACGGATGACAAGGATCAGACTTCGCCAGACTACAACAAAACGGTATGGAATGAGTTTGACTGGCAGTATATAGGATTGCCTGTTAAAAAGACCACGAAGCAGACTCGCTCTAAGGATCTTTATATCCGTGCTTACAGTGAGAAGCTGAATGATCCCGATCACTATTACCGCAAGTGGACAGACGTTCCTAAGGGTAGCGAGATGAACGCATTCGTAGGCTATGAGGTGGCTCCTATAACCGATGCAGGTAAGGGTGTTCACAAGATTCAAGGCCAGCTGAACCTTTGCGAGCAGACTATTGAGTTGACACGTCAGGCAGCTATCGTTAATGCTTCTAAGGCAACAGAAGAAAACGCCAAGCGTTACGGATTGGGTTACAACATCGTGGGTAACTCGTTCATGGCTGGTGTGGACATCAAGAGCATCAAGTTAGCATCAGGTGAGACGGGTGTCGACATGGATAACACGGTTTACATCTACACCACCGGTAGCTGGGATGACTGGAAGAACCACAATGGACAGTCTATAAAAGATAAGGGTGGCTATGAAACTGTGAACATTGGCAAAGCTGGTGAGAGTGGTATTACCCGTACACTGGCACCTATGCAAGGGTTCATGGTGAAATACAGCAACCCTGTGTACAGCGAAACGACAGGTACACTCACCATTCCTTACACGGGATTGAAGTCTGAGGCTGCACCGTTGCGCGCCAAGTCATTTGTTATGGACGGTGGCTTTAACCGCGGTAGTGTCATGGTAACAATGGATAATGGTAAGGTGGTTGACAAGTTCTGGACATACCAGGAAGAGGACGCCACACCAGCCTACGACTCACAGTAGGAAAGTGAGAAGCTGAACATGGGCGAACCTTCTGTATTTGCCACAACCACTGACGGTAAGAATGTACAGATATCCAGTTTGCCTTCGTTGATAGGAAGCACGTTTAGTGTTGAAACCGCTAAGGATGAAACCTATAACATGGAGCTGAACACATGGAGCCTGAACTATCAGAACTTGAAGTTGGTTGACTTGAAGACGAAAACTGTGATTCCGTTCAACAACGGTAAGGCACGTTACTTCTTCACAGCAACGGTGGACGGCATCGAGCATAATCGCTTTATGTTCGCCGATACTCCAGAGACTGACTATGAGAAGGTGATGGGTGCTGTGACAGGCATTGACAACGTTTCTATTACCTTGACCAAGGGTGAGGCAGAACTCTTCAACCTCTCTGGTGCGAAGGTAGGTACCTTCAGCTTGCCTCTTGATGCGAAGAAGCTGAAAGGACAAGTTCCTTCAGGTGTTTACCTCATCAAGGCTACCGACGGCACGAATGTGCAGACCTCAAAGATTGTCATTGAGTAAGCTCAATTGAACAAACATATATTACTTTGCTCCCGCAGACTTTATATGAAGTTCTGCGGGAGCAGTGGTTTTGTTTAGTTGACGAGTTGACAAGTTTACGAGTTCACGAGTTATTAGTTTGCAAGTTCACGAGTTGACAGTTCAAATCTCAAAGTTCAATGTTCAAAGTTCAAAGCTCAATGTTGTTCATTTCACATTATTTCATATCTCTATATTGGTGAATTCCTTAATTATCGTTATCTTTGCAATGAATTCAGAGATATTATTCATTCAAAATAAATAATTAATTATGGTAATTGAAAAAGTTCACGCAAGAGAGATTATTGACTCTCGTGGTAATCCTACAGTAGAGGTTGAGGTAACATTGGAAAATGGTGTGATGGGTCGTGCCAGCGTACCATCTGGTGCATCTACGGGTGAAAACGAAGCCTTGGAGTTGCGCGATGGCGACAAAGCTCGCTATGGTGGCAAGGGTGTATTAAAAGCCGTAGAGAATGTGAACAACATCATTGCTCCAGCATTGAAAGGTTGCTGCGTGTTAGAACAACGCAAGATAGACTATAAGATGCTTGACTTGGACGGTACGCCTACCAAGAGCAAGTTGGGTGCTAACGCTATCTTGGGTGTTAGCTTGGCAGTTGCACATGCGGCAGCCAAAGCTCTTCACTTGCCACTATATCGTTATATCGGTGGTGTGAACACTTATACGTTGCCCGTTCCAATGATGAACATCATCAACGGTGGCGCACACTCTGATGCTCCTATCGCTTTCCAAGAGTTTATGATTCGTCCTGTGGGTGCTCCTTCTATCAAAGAAGGCATTCGTATGGGTGCAGAAGTATTCCACGCTTTGGCAAAGCTGTTGAAGAAGCGCGGCTTGTCTACCGCTGTAGGTGATGAGGGTGGTTTCGCTCCTAAGTTCGATGGTATTGAGGATGCTTTGGATTCTATTATTCAGGCTATCAAGGATGCAGGTTATGAGCCAGGCAAGGATGTGAAGATTGCCATGGACTGTGCTGCTTCGGAGTTTGCTGTTCAGGAGAACGGTGAGTGGTTCTACGACTATCGTCAATTGAAGAGTGGCATGCCAAAGGATCCTAATGGTAAGAAGCTGACCGCAGAAGAGCAGATTGCTTACTTGGAAGAACTGATTACAAAATATCCTATCGACTCTATCGAGGACGGTTTGGATGAGAACGACTGGGACAACTGGGTGAAGCTGACCGAGAAGATTGGCGACCGTTGTCAGTTGGTTGGTGACGACTTGTTTGTAACCAACACGAAGTTCTTGGAGAAGGGTATCAAGATGGGTGCTGCCAACTCTATCTTGATCAAGGTAAACCAGATTGGTTCGTTGACCGAAACATTGGAGGCTATTGAAATGGCTCACCGTGCTGGTTACACCACAGTTACCTCTCACCGTTCAGGAGAGACCGAAGACACAACGATTGCTGATATTGCCGTTGCTACTAACTCAGGTCAGATTAAGACAGGTTCTATGAGCCGTACCGACCGTATTGCGAAGTACAACCAGCTCATCCGCATCGAGGAAGAACTTTGCTGCTCGGCTAAATATGGCTACTGCAAATTGAAGTAAATCTGATAGATTACTTATATCATCATAAAATGGGATGCGCTGAAAGGTGCATCCCATTTTTTTGTTTGTGCATACCGAGCGAAGAACCGCTGTATTCAGCGACAGTTGACCAAACATAGGTGCGCACCTTGTCACGTTCCTACATAAGGATAGAATCTGAAAACAGGCTCTAAAAGAATACTGATACAAATGCAAACGAGAGATACTCATTTTGGGTACCTCTCGCTCATGCTTATCTTATGTCAATCGACTTACAGATTGTCTGGCTCAATCTGGAAGTAGCTTTGTGGATGGTCACAAACTGGACATACCTCAGGAGCCTTCTTACCCACAACGATGTGTCCACAGTTGCGGCACTGCCATACGCAGCTGCCATCGCGTGAGAAGACAATCTTGTCTTCGATGTTCTTCAACATCTTGCGATAACGCTCTTCGTGGTGCTTCTCAACGGCAGCAACAGCACGGAACTTCACGGCAATCTCAGGGAATCCTTCTTCATCTGCTACCTTAGCCATGTTCACATACATGTCTGTCCACTCATAGTTTTCGCCATCAGCAGCCTCTTTGATGTTATCTGTTGTGGTTGGGATATCACCACCACGCAAGAACTTGAACCATAACTTAGCGTGTTCTTTCTCGTTGTGAGCCGTTTCTTCAAAGATGGCAGCCAGTTGCTCATAGCCTTCTTTCTTGGCCTTAGAAGCGAAATACAGGTACTTGGTATGCGCCTGGCTCTCACCTGCGAATGCAGCCATGAGGTTCTCCTCTGTCTTTGTACCTTTAATTGCTTTTGCATCAAAAGCCTTAAACTTCTCTGCTTTAGCGTGACATACTGGGCACTCTTTTGGTGCTTTCTCTCCTTCGTATGCGTATCCACATACGGTACAAATAAATTTCTTCTTCATAATGTTCTTGATAAAAATGTTTATATGAGCTAATCTTTTTACAAAGATACAACTTTATTTGTTGAAGTCAAATTTATTTGTACTTTTTTCAGTTTGTAGCTTATCTAAAAGCATGATAAATCACATCCCTACGACATTCATCACTACGCAGCGGTTGAACGTGTTAGATTTCATCTGCACGAACTGTTCGTTATTTTTACCAAATAACGGTCTAAAAACGACCTGTAGAAACTTTCAATATAGAAAAAATCAATAGGCAGGCAGGATGCAAACAAGAGGTAAATGGATGAGAATTATCAACGTTGGGCGTAAAAGTGATGTGATTGGTGCGTTAAAGACCTCACTTTGGCGAAGAATTGGCATGCTCTTGCACGGCTAAAGCATGCAAATAACCCGCCTAAGGCAATGCTTTTATGGTGAAAAATAGAAAATATAATGGCTTGAAAAGTACCACTTTAACGCAACTACCAATACCACAACACATTACAAGAAATGCTCATATTTGGCGTATTTGCAAGCAGCAGCAAGCTTGGTTGATTACACGCGAAGGATAAGAGCGATGCCTGTCAAGAAAATTCAGTATCATGACGGTCTGACAGACACCGCAGAAAGTGCAGAGGTTAGTCGCCCCTAAGGATTTGAATTGCCTTGTTTCTTTGGGGCTAACTTGTTCTGAGCATTTTTCTTTTGCCTCGCCTTAAACCGGTCGAAGCCCTCGCCATAAACTCCAATTACGGCACTTTGCGAGACAAAGGCAGCTGGATCAATCTCGTTGATCAAATCAAAAATCCTTCCCGACTCGCTCTTTTTAGCCAACACGAACAACATCTTCATCTCGCGACCCGAATAAAATCCAGATGAATTGATCACCGTACAACCTCGATGGGGATTCTCGTTAATCTGGCGACCAATCTCCTCGTACCGGTCAGATATAATGAAGAACTGCACCGAACGACGCATGGAATTAACCACCTGATCGACACAAAACGAAGTGATGAACAGCACCACATAACCATAAATAACCTTCTCCCAATCGTGCAGAGCCAGGTAACTGGACGAAATAATCACCAAATCACAGATTAAGATGACCCTTCCCAGCGAAATGTCACGATACTTGTTGACGATGGCAGCCACGATATCCGTGCCACCCGTACTGCCATTGGCCGACAAACCCAGTCCGACACCCGTTCCACAGAAGGCCGCACCGATGACACTCGCCATGAAAGGCTGGTCGCTCAACAGTCTGACATCCAGCATATAGGTTTGTGCCAGCGACGTCAACGTGGTGAGAATGATGATGCCAAAAATGGTTTTGATGCAGAAACGAAGCCCCAACAAGCGCAGGGCAAACGCAATCAACACAGCGTTGATGAAGAAGTAAGAGTACTGAACAGGGATGCCCAGTCCCCAATACAACACAGAAGAAATGCCCGGAACGCCACCCGTGGTGATGTTATTGGGCAACAGAAAGACCGTCCAACCAATGCAATAAAAAAGCATGGCGATGGTGATAAAGAAATAGTCTTTCAACTCTTTGGCACTGAAAGCGTGCTCTAAGCCTTTGATTTTCATATCAACACATTCATATAATAATCATTACAGGCAAATGCCTTGCCGCATGGAACACTCTTTCATCCCTGATCTGTCCCCTACAAAAACATGGGTATGCACTTGCTTTTGCAAAGATAGAAGAAGAAAATAGAATGACAAAGCATTCGATGAATAAAATAATAAAAATGATGAACACAACAAGATGATTATCAAAAAACAAGAAAATACTATGAATATTGTATGATTAGGGCAAAAGAAGTCAAAGGCCTGGCAACGACTTACTTTGACGTAAGTGTTTAGGGCGTTTCTATAAATTAGCTTTGTCAGATTGCGAGGTTATTTTTGGTGGTCAATTTGTTTGTGAGTGAAGGAGTATAGCGAGCTATACGACTGAACGAACAAGCAAATTGAACCCAAAAAAGACCGCAAGATGACAAAACGTAAACCGTCAAACATAAATAAAACTTTACGGTGGTAATTTATAGAACCGCCCTTTACAAGCCTTTGCTCACTTTACATTATAATCAATTGAAATCCTTGCATCTGCCGTTTGTTGTAACGGCACAGGCGTAGCTAATACCTGAACGAACTGCCGCCCAGGAACTCGCGGACGAGGCTGGTTGGCGGCAAGGCGCGACTGGGTATGGGGGTGATGTATCGCAAGAACTTACGCAAACGATAAGCTTCAGAATACTCAACGCAGCTTTCCGGCACCTGTTCGAGCAAGGGAACGGCCTGCTCCTGGATGACGGCCAACTCGTAAAGCATGGCGGTGTTGAACATAACATCGGCGTTTTCTTGGTAGGGGAACACCCATTTTGTCTCGCCAGCCCGTACACTCGGCCAGCGTCTGATGGTTTCCTGCGCGCTCACACCTCGATATTTATGGTCGCGAATGATGCGCCTCAGCAGACGGTTGTCGGTGGTAGGAATGTAGTTGTGGTCATCCAACAAGATGCTGGTGAGTGCCGATATATACACATGAAACTTCTGTTTTTTCGGGATTTGTGCCGTCAATTCGGGGTTCAGGGCATGGATACCCTCCACCAGCAGCACCTGCCGGTCGGTCAAACGCAGCCGTTTACCGCTCATTCCGCTCCGGCCTGAGAGGAAATCATACTTGGGCAGCTCAACTTCTTCACCCCTGAACAATGCGCTGAGCTGTAAATTAATCAGGTTGATGTCTAAGGCGTGGATGCTTTCGTAGTCCCAATCGCCCGCGGCATCCTTGGGCGTTTTCTCACGATCTACAAAGTAGTCGTCCAACGATATCTGAATGGGACGAATGCCGTTGGCCAACAATTGGATGCTCAGTCGCTTGCAGAAGGTGGTCTTACCCGATGAAGACGGTCCGGCTATGAGCACCACTCTCACCTCCGGGTGCGTGGTTACCTGGTCGGCAATCTGCGATATTTTCTTCTCTTGCAGGGCTTCGCTCACATTAATAAGATTGGTGGCATGCCCCGCTTTCACGGCCTCGTTGAAGTCTCCTATGGTACTCACGCCCAGAATGTGCTGCCAACGATGCTGCTCCAGGAACACCTCGAACATCTTGTCTTGCTTGACGAGTGCGCCAAGTTGCGAGGGGTCGCGTTTTGAGGGAATGCGCAGCAGCAAGCCCTCGAAATATCTTTCCAGTCCGAACAGGTAGATATCCGACGTGTTGGTGAGCAACGAACCGTAGTAATAATCCACATAATCGTCGATGCGGTGGTACACCGTGTACAGTGAACCCACGCTTTTGAGCAATTTTACCTTGGCCTCATCACCCTTCTGCTCAAACATGCGGATGGCCTCTTCGGTACGCACCTCGAAACGTTCGATGGGAATTTTCTGGTCAATGATTTGCTGCATGCGTTCGCGAATGCGCGTTGCATCCTCATCGGTTACCTCGCGTCCGATGTGCAAATTGATGTAATAGCCTTTGGAAACGGGAATATCAATCACCACTCTCGATCCCGGATAGAGGTCGTGAACAGCTTTGCACAGAATGAAGAACAGCGTTCGGGTGTAGTTTCTTGATGCCGAAGCGTCGTGCATGTCCAAGAACTCTACATCTTTGTTGTGGTACAGTTGATAGTTCATTCCTACGACCTTGTTATTCACTCTCGCACAGATGGGCCCATAAGGCATTTTCAAATTAAATTGCTTGAATACGTCAGAAAGTGTGCTTCCGATAGCTACATCTTGAGTTTTTTTGTTATTTTTGCAACAAATTTGCAATACTTGTTTCATCAGCCTCGTTCGTTTTGGTTATTAAAATGTTACGGAGCGTAAAGATAACGAATTTCTACTGAAGCGCAAAAATTATATCGCATTACAATTCAATTATTATGACAACGAGTGATTATTTAGCGATTTTTTTCAAGATCATCGGCTCATTGGCTCTGCTGATTTACGGTATGAAAGTAATGAGCGAAGCTCTTCAAAAGATGGCCGGTTCGCAGTTGCGCCACATTTTGAGCGCCATGACCACCAATCGGTTCACCGGCATGCTCACCGGTACGTTCATCACCTGTGCCGTACAGTCATCTTCAGCCACCACGGTGATGACCGTATCGTTTGTCAATGCGGGACTATTGACGCTTGCTCAGGCCATATCGGTAATCATGGGTGCAAACATTGGAACCACGCTCACGGCGTGGATCATGTCCTTAGGCTATTCGGTCGACCTGACCAGCTTTGTCTTTCCGGCATTCCTGGTGGGTATCATACTCATCTACAGCCGCAAGATGCGGTACATAGGCGATTTTCTCTTTGGAATCTCTTTCATGTTCTTCAGTTTGGTTTTGCTCAACACATCGGGCAAAGAGCTGCAACTGGAGAGCAATCCAGAGATTATTGAGTTTTTCAAGTCGTTCGACGTAGACAGCTATCTCACGATACTATCCTTTCTTTTCATAGGCACCATCATCACTTGTCTCGTACAGTCATCGGCTGCGGTGATGGCCATTACCATCCTATTATGCTCGTCTGGCGTGCTTCCCATCTATCTGGGTATCGCGCTTGTCATGGGTGAGAACATCGGAACCACGGCCACAGCCAATCTTGCGGCCTTAGGTGCCAACACGCAAGCACGACGAACCGCATTAGCCCATCTGGTGTTTAACCTCATCGGAGTGATTTGGGTGTTGTGCGTGTTCTATCCGTTTGTTAATGCCGTGTGCGGCTTAGTGCACTACGATCCCACGGGACACTACCTGACACAGCAACAACTGGCCATAAAACTGCCTATCGTATTGGCAGCCTTCCACTCGTCTTTCAACATCATGAACACAGCTGTATTAATATGGTTTATCCCTCAGATAGAGCGGTTGGTATGCGTGTTGATCAAGCCAAAGCACAGCGAAGACGAGGAAGACTTCCGTCTGCAATTCATCCAAGCGGGCATCATGAAGACGCCAGAGCTTTCGGTTTTGGAGGCACATAAGGAGATACAGTCGTTCGCCGGACGCATGCAGCGCATGTTTGGGATGGTGGGCGACCTGCTTAGCGAAAAGGACGAAAGCAAGTTTATCAAAATATTTGACCGGATAGAAAAATACGAAGGCATCAGCGACAACATGGAAATAGAGATTGCCAACTACCTGAATCAGGTGGGATCGGCACATCTCAGCGATGACACAAAGTTGAAGATACGGTCGATGTTGCGAGAGATTACCGAGATAGAGAGCATCGGAGACAGTTGCTACAACATTGCTCGTGCCTTGAAACGCAAGCGCACCGGCAAGGAAGAGTTCCCCGAAAAACTGTACGAACAGTTGCATCAGATGTTCGAACTCACCGACGATGCCCTCACACAGATGAATGTCATCCTCTCTGGACGTAAGGCTAATCTGGATGCCGGTCTATCTTTTAACATCGAGAACGAAATCAACAGCTATCGAAATCAACTCAAGACAACCAACATCACCGATATCAATGCGCATCTATATACCTATGCCATTGGTACCATCTACATGGATATCATTCAAGAATGTGAAAAACTGGGCGACTATGTAGTAAATGTCGTTGAGGCTCGTATGGGTGTTCGGCAGCACAATGGGTGATAAGCTTACGGAGCCTTGGCATGCCTCAACTAATAAGGCTCTAACTAACGTGTAGATTTCCCATTAACTGTTTGGCGCTTACCTCACACAAACAGCATGCCCTGAGGGCCATACCGTTCACGACAAACGGTGAACTTGGCCATCAGGTTAGCTGCGGGATTGTTACATAGGGGTGGCATCAATCTTTAATTTCGCCCATCTGCTTCCATATTTCCAAGAAGCGTTGGTGGTTTACTTTCTTATCGTAATCCACCTTTATGCCAGCATCTTTGAGCCTATGATGCGCCTCTTCGCTTATCACATCAGCGTAGACTTCGGTTACACCACCATCTACCATGGCCTTGGCGGCGGTCTTACCAACTGCCTTAATGGCTACTTTCGACTTAAAAAGCGATTCAGGTTCATCGTTCAACAGATTGTAGAGCATTCGCACTCCCCTACCTTCAAACGTGCGAATGTTTCCTTCGTGCAGCAGCACCAATGAGCAGTGCTCTATGTGCAGCTTATCAATTAGTTCGTTCATCATAAGCATTCCTCCTTGGATTGATTGGTTTTATTGATGTATAAGCTTACAGCTACGTGCAAACATCATCATGAGTTAACAGGGCAATGGCCCTCTTTATTGGTTGGTGTCCAAGACCTTCATGAGTTCTTTCATCCCCTCACTGGCCCCTTTCTTTATGTGCTTGAGATGACGAATGCCACTGGTATGCACCGCTTCGGGGTCGATGAGATAGATGGGACAATTGGGTTTGGTATATTGAACCAATCCCGCAGCGGGATAAACGTTAAGCGACGTTCCGATGATGACAAAGATATCGGCTTCACGAGCGTATTCGGCTGCCACGGAAATCATGGGTACACTCTCGCCGAAGAATACAATGAATGGGCGCAAGAGCGACCCATCTTCAGCCTTGGTCCCAGGTTCTACGGTACAATTCTCTTGGGGCAATTCGCAGATGTAGGCCTCATTGTAAGGATCACGACTGGAACATACCTTGGCCAGTTCGCCATGTAGATGGATTACTCTCGAAGAACCAGCCCGCTCATGCAGATTGTCAACATTCTGAGTGATAACGGTTACGTCGTATGCCCCTTCGAGTTGCTGAATCAATCGGTGACCTTCATTGGGCTTTGCCGCATAGAGTTTCTTTCGAAGCATGTTGTAAAAGTTGGTCACAAGCGTTGAATCGGCCTCCCAACCCTCATGCGTCGCCACCTGCTCTACAGGATAATTTTCCCACAATCCGTCACTTCCTCTAAATGTTTTGAATCCACTTTCTACCGACATACCGGCACCTGTCAGAAATACAATCTTCTTCATGATCTTACCATTTCTTAATCCCATGCCTATCAATGGATAGACTTCGCTTTTACACTAATATTCTACAAAAATAGTATTTTTTTGAGATATATCTCGAAGCTATGATAGTTTTTTGCTATCTTTGCCCTTGTTAAAAAGCAAAACTTATCAAAATAGATTATTTAAAATGGACAAAGTAAGCTACGCTTTGGGGCTTGGCATTGGTCAACAATTGTCTGATATGGGCGCCCAGAGTTTGAACATCGATGATTTTTCACAAGCTATCAAAGACGTAATCGCTGGTGCAAAGCCAAAAATAGACAATCAAGAAGCACAGACATTGGTGCAGAATTTCTTCCAAGAACAAGAGAAGAAGCAACGCGCAGCTGCCGAAGAGAAAGGCAAAGTGGCCAAGGAGGCTGGCGAAACCTACCTGGCTGAGAATGCAAAAAAGGATGGTGTAGTGACGCTTCCCAGCGGTCTGCAATACGTAGTACTGAAAGAAGGCAACGGAAAGAAGCCGAAAGCAACCGATCAGGTGACATGCCATTACGAAGGAATGCTGCATGATGGTACGCTCTTTGACAGCAGTATTCAACGAGGCGAGCCTGCAACATTCGCCTTGAACCATGTTATCGCCGGTTGGACGGAAGGCCTTCAACTGATGCAGGAAGGTGCCAAGTATCGCTTTTTCATCCCTTATCACCTCGGATATGGTGAGCGGGGAGCAGGCAATGCCATACCCCCATACTCGGCATTGGTATTCGATGTAGAGCTTATAAAAGTAATTTAATAACAACAAATAACAATGAAAAAACTTACATTCGTAGCCGCAATGGCTATCGCTGCTGCAACATTTACTGGTTGCGGCAACTCAACACCCAAGGCAAACCTCAAGACAGACGTGGATACATTGAGCTATGCCATCGGATTGGCACAGACTCAAGGACTCAAAGAGTATCTTATTGGCCGCATGAACATCGACACAACCTACATGGATCAGTTCATCAAGGGATTGAACGAAGGTGCTAATGCCGGAGATGACAAAGGCCGTGCCGCTTACTATGCAGGTATCCAGATTGGTCAACAAATCAGCAATCAGATGATTACCGGTATCAACCAAGAGGTATTTGGCAGCGATTCAACCAAGACCATCTCACTGAAGAACTTCATGGCAGGCTTCATTACTGGTACAACAGGCAAGAAAGGTCTCATGAGCATCGAAGAGGCTGGACAGGTAGCTCAAACCAAGATGAGCGAAATCAGAGCCAAAGTCATGGAAAAGGAATATGGCCCCAACAAGGCAGCTGGTGAGAAATTCCTCGCTGAGAACAAGAAGAAAGATGGCGTGAAGACATTGCCAAGCGGTGTACAATACAAGGTTATCAAGGTTGGTAACGGTGCCATGCCCGCAGATACATCCATGGTGAAGGTTCATTATGAAGGCAAGACCCTCGATGGTAAGGTGTTTGACAGCTCTTATAAGAATGGACAGCCTGTTTCCTTGCGTGCCAATCAGGTCATTAAAGGATGGACAGAAGCTCTCGTTCACATGCCTGTAGGCTCTGTATGGGAAGTGTATATTCCACAAGAGTTGGCCTACGGCGAGCGTGAACAAGGTCAGATTAAGCCTTTCTCCGCCTTGATTTTCAAGATTGAATTAATCAGCATCGAGAAGTAAACTGCTGACTACCATATATAATAAACATACGAAGACTTGCCTTGTATTTGATTGTTTTTGTGGCATTGCACCGCAAGAACCAACCATACAAGGTGAGTTTTTCTTTTGAATAAGATGTTGATGATGAAAAAGATTTTGTTACTTTCAATATTGTTCTTATCGGTTGCATCGGTCAGCATGGCCGCATTAGGCAAAGAGAAGGACAAGAAGCAGAAGGCTCAGACAACCGTTAAGCCACTGCTTACACCGCAAGATTCCTTGAGTTACGCAGCAGGATTGGCCGCAACCAATGGCTTGATGCCTTTCTTGCAACAGGAATACGAGATGGATCCGGCGCAAATTGCCGAATTTGTCGCAGGCTTTCAGGAGGCATTAAAGCAGATTGATTCGCCTCAATTCAAGGCTCGTCATGCGGGTGCTGCCATCGCCAGGATGGTGAAAAACCGGATTTTGCCGCAGACCACCAACGACTTCAAGGGAACACCCAACGCTATTGATGTCGAAATCTTCAGCCAGGGCTTCCTCGCTGGCGTACAGAATGACACGAGTATCTATTCCGTTGAAAAGGCGAGTGAACTGTTTCAAGAGCGCAGAACCCAAGTGAAGAAAGAGAAAGAGTCGGCATACATCGCAGCCAACACAGCCTGGTTGAAGCAAAATGCCACTCAGCCAGGTGTGAAAACAACTGCCAGCGGTCTGCAATACAAGGTGATTACCGAAGGAAAGGGCGAAATTCCACAGAAGGATGACAAGGTTACTGTGAAATATGAGGGCAAGACCATCGACGGAAACGTGTTCGATAGTTCGTACAAGCGCAATCCACAAACCACCTCATTCCGCTGCAATCAGGTCATCAAGGGATGGACAGAAGCCCTCACCATGATGCCGGTAGGTAGCAAATGGGAAATCTACATCCCGCAAGAACTGGCTTACGGAGAGCGTCAGGCCGGACAGATTCAACCCTATTCTACCCTGATTTTCACCGTTGAACTAATCAGTATCGAGAAAGCACCAGCTGCCTCGAAGAAATAAACACAAAGGGAAGGCGCGCTGTCATCGACCTTAAACCTTGGCCATTTGCCCATCGATACAGCGCCATCCTTACACACATCAATCATCACTGTATAGACCTGACAGGACGAGAGCACACCCCTTTCTCTGTCAGGTCTATCTTGTATTGGGGCAAACAGAGGCAAGATACCACCGACAAAATATCTATCAAATAGGTACGATTTATCGCATTTTTATTCACATCTTGTTGCTTATTTCATTAATATTACCTAATTTTGCTATCAAAATAACAATATAACACAGAAATCTATGGCAAGAGACACGGACAAGATCGACAAGTTGGACAGAAAAATCTTAAGTATTTTATCAACTAACGCACGTATTCCCTTCAAGGATGTAGCCACACAATGCGGCGTATCGCGTGCAGCCATCCATCAACGCGTACAGCATCTGGTGGAAAAAGGTATCATCACGGGCAGCGGATTCTATATTAATCCGAAAAGCCTGGGTTATTCTACCTGCACATACGTAGGTCTAAACCTCGAACGCGGCAGCATGTACAAGAAGGTTGTCGCCGAACTTCAGGAGATTCCCGAAATCATTGAGTGCCATTTCACCACTGGTCCTTACACCATGATGATCAAGCTTTACGCACGCGACAATGAACAACTCATGGACTTGCTCAACAACCGTATGCAAACCATTCCAGGCGTTGTCAGCACCGAAACCTTGATTTCGCTTGAGCAGAGCATCAAACGTGAAATACCTGCAAATGTAGACGAGGAATGAAACAGTTTGACCTCAACTCCCACCTCAACCAAATTCACTCCTCCTACCCTGCCGCCCATCACCGTCCCTTGATAGGCATTACCACCAACTATGTAGATGGCGACGCCACATTGCGCGATCGTTACTACAAGCAAGTGGTCGATGCCGGAGGCACACCCATGCTCATTCCACCCGTCAGCAACCCCGAGGTGATCATCAATACCCTGGAGAGCATTGACGGACTGCTGCTCACCGGCGGAGGAGACTACAATCCATTGTGGGCTGGAGAGGAACCTCAAAGAGAACTACATGGCATCAATGCCACGCGCGACTTGCCCGAACTGCTCATCACACGTCTGGCTTATAACCGGCAAATACCCATGTTTGGCATTTGCAGGGGCATGCAGACATTGGCCATGGCCTTGGGCGGACGGGTGGCACAAGACATCAACGCCACCCTCAAGCATTCTCAAGAAGCCGACAAAAGTGAACCCACACACAGCGTCATCCTCTCGCCCGAGAGCATGATACGAGACATTTACGGCACCGAACAAATATTCGTCAACTCGTTCCACCATCAAGCTGTCAGCAACACTGGCCCGCACTTCCAGGCAACAGCCAGCTCACCGGATGGCATCATCGAGGCCATGGAGAGCACGGAACACAAGTCAATCTTAGGCGTGCAGTGGCATCCAGAGTGGTTAGGTGATGAGGGTCAAAAACTTTTCAAATGGCTTGTCAACCGCGCCAGCGAGTTTTCAATGGCCAAATCGCTACACCACCGCCACCTTATTCTTGACACCCACTGCGACACACCGATGTTCCTTCCGCAAGGAATTCACTTCGAACAGCGCGACAGTCGCATCCTCGTCGACCTGCACAAGATGACCGAAGGGCGACAAGACGCCGTCATCATGGTGGCTTACCTCCCCCAAAGCAAACCCGACGAAGCGTTTACAGACATCGCACCCTTCCCCGTTGAAGGACCAAAAGCCTACGCCGACCTTATTTTCGACAAGATAGAAGACATCGTGCAGGCCAACCATTCCTACCTTGCCTTGGCACGCAATCCCGAACAACTGTATCAGAACAAGCAGCAAGACAAAAAGAGTATCGTACTTGGCATTGAGAACGGATTGGCCCTTGAGGACGACATTCGTAACGTGCAGCATTTTGCCAACCGCGGCGTTACCTACATCACACTCTGCCACAACGGTGACAACGCCATCTGCGACAGCGCTCGCAGAAGCCAGAACACCCATCACGGTGTGTCCCAATTTGGCGAGAAGGTCATCAAAGAGATGAACGATTGCGGCGTGATGGTTGACCTCTCGCACGGGGGCGAGCAAAGTTTTTACGACGCATTGGACATCAGTAGGGTTCCCATCGTATGCAGCCACAGCAACTGCAAGGCGCTCTGCGACGTGCCACGCAACCTCACCGATGACCAACTTCGCGCCTTAGCCAAGGCTGGAGGCGTGGCTCACACCACTTTCTACCATGGCTTTTTACGGTCAGACGGTGCAACCGCCAGCATCATCGATGGCATCAACCACCTCGAACACGCCATCCAAATCATGGGCATCGACCATGTTGGCATCGGAACCGACTTTGATGGCGACGGCGGTGTGCCAGACATGGCCAATTCGTCCGAGCTCATCAACTTCACCATCGAGCTGCTCCGCCGCCGATACAGCGAAGAAGACATCGCCAAAATATGGGGCGGCAACTGGCTCAGGGTGATGCGTCAGGCACAAGAGGCCAAGGTGAAATAACAAACTACTCACACACATTCTTATTGACAAGCAAACAAACCAATGAAGAAAAAACAAATCATCATGGTGACAATAATGGGTATCGTCTTAGCCGCAGCTGTGGCTTTGGGCTGGCAAGCCACGAAAGGAGCCACGTCAGAAACGGGCAACGAGGATGAAACAGCCTTGGCACAGCAACCTGTGGGACCAGCGTTCAACGCCGACTCGGCTTACGCTTACATCCAAGCGCAATGCGACTTTGGTCCGCGTACCATGAACAGCGAGGCGCACGAGCAATGTGCCAATTGGATTATCCGTAAATTCCAACAGTTTGGATGCGATGTGACCACACAAAAAACGGATGTGAAAGGATATGACGGCACCATGCTGCATGCCACCAACATCATGGCCAAATACAAACCAGAGGCCACCAAACGCATCTTGCTCTGCGCCCATTGGGACAGTCGTCCGTGGGCCGACAACGACCCAGACAGCACCAATTGGCGCAAACCTGTGATGGCTGCCAACGATGGCGCCAGTGGAATTGCCGTAATGTTGGAGCTGGCTCGGCTGCTTCAAAACGACTCCACCCTGACCTACGGCATCGACTTCGTATGCTTTGATGCCGAAGATTGGGGCACGCCCCAATGGGAAAAACAGTCTGGTGGCGAAGACTCGTGGGCCTTGGGCGCACAATATTGGGCGAAAAACGCATCGCACGACAATCGACCCGAATATGGCATATTGTTGGACATGGTAGGCGGACAAGGGGCTAAATACTATCAAGAGTTGGCCTCTAAGCAATATGCACCCAACATTGTGGAGAAGGTTTGGGCGGCAGCCGAAGCGGCAGGCTATGGCAGTTACTTCCCCAGACAAGATGGAGGCTACATCACCGATGACCACATCCCCGTGAACGAGCACGCCAAAATACCAACCATCGACATTATTCCTTTTTACCCCGACTGCCCACAAAGCAGCTTCGGCCCCACCTGGCACACCATTCACGACACGATGGAGCACATCGACAAGAACACGCTCAAGGCCGTTGGACAGACCGTAGTGCAGGTGCTGTTCAGCGAAGAATAGCGGTTGACAAACTCAATGACATTCTTGTGCTTGATTAAAAGCATTGACTTTGCCTACCAAAAGCATTGAGTTTGATGGGGAAAAGCATTGACTTTGGGGTTCAAACTCAATGACTTTGAAAGCGAAGTAGTAAGGTATTGGAATTCAGTTATTTACACACAAAAATCAGAGTTGTCCGGCTTCTACCTGTAACACCACGTGTTCGGTGAGCCGGTCAACACCCTCGGCATCATATTTTTTCATCAAACTGGCACCGAAAGCCCAGGCGAAAGCCTGCCAAAAGCCAGCTCGTATAGGCCCCATGAAGGCCTGTATGAGCTGATATGAGGACGAATCGCACTCGCGATACACCAGTTTGATGAGCAGCTTTCCTTGCTGGTAGTTCAGCTTTTTCATACGAGGCGTGTACTCATCGCGTATGCCTTTCTCCACCAATTTCATGTGTTCGTCACGCGCTTGCTTGTTGGGCAGCGTCTGTAAGTAGTCGCCAGTCTCGATGATAATGCGGTTCACCTCTTTGGCTATGGGCAACACCAGCTTCACATTGCGCACCAATCGGTTGTAAACCGCGCGCTGACGGGCACTCTTGAAGACCGGTTCTGGGTAAACGTAGACGTTACCAAACTCCATGTAAGGGATGGAATCTTTGCCATGCAGCACCTTACCCACCTTCACCATCGGTTCGAAAGTGGGACTGTCCATGTCAACCTGTCGCTCTTCCGGCGGGGTTGGCTGGGTGCGATTGTTGTTCTGCGCATGCGTTTGCAAACCCGCAAACAGCATGAAGGGCAGAACAATATAGACCAATTTTCTCATCATCTTTTGGACAAAAGTAGCGATAATTTCGCAGGGTGGAAAGAAACTCTTGCAATTATTTTGTTGTATCGATAATATTTATCACCTTTGCATACTGACTAATCTAAACAAAATAAAATGGAATCAGAAGGTTTACGGGTTAAAGAACTCGAACATGTAGTCATTCGGTTTTCCGGTGATTCGGGAGACGGAATGCAGCTTGCAGGGAACATCTTCTCTACTATTTCAGCCACGGTAGGTAATGACATATCTACCTTTCCTGATTATCCGGCAGACATTCGTGCTCCGCAAGGTTCACTGACAGGTGTCAGTGGTTATCAAGTACACATTGGTGAATCGCGCGTTTACACACCTGGTGACCAGTGTGACGTGTTGGTTGCCATGAATGCGGCAGCCTTGAAAACACAGTTAAAATTTGCCAAGCCTACGGCGACCATCATCGTCGACACCGACAATTGCAAGGCAGCCGATTTGCAGAAGGCAGAAATTACCAGCGAGGATTACCTGGGTGAGTTGGGTATTGATCCCGACCGTGTGGTGGAATGCCCTATTACCACACTTGTCAAGGAGTGTCTGAAGGACTCAGGCATGGACAACAAGTCTATCTTGAAGTGTCGCAACATGTTTGCATTGGGCATGGTTTGCTGGCTGTTTAATCGTGACTTGTCGTTGGTAGACAGATTCTTGGAAAAGAAGTTCGGTAGAAAACCCGAGATATGTCAAGCCAATAAGAAAGTTGTTGAGGCGGGTTACTATTATGGTGATAATACCCAAAGTAGCGTACCATCGACTTATCGCATCGAAACACGTCATAAAGTGCCTGGTAGATACATGGATATCACGGGTAACAAGGCAACAGCCTACGGACTGATGGCTGCCGCTGAGAAAGCCGGTGTAAAGCTGTTCCTGGGTTCATACCCCATCACACCAGCTTCAGATATTCTGCATGAACTGGCCAAACACAAATCAATGGGTGTGATTACCATGCAGTGTGAAGACGAGATATCAGGTTGTGCCACAGCCATTGGTGCTGCTTTCGCAGGCGCACTGGGCGTTACATCCACTTCAGGACCTGGCGTTTGCTTAAAGTCTGAGGGCATGAATTTGGCCGTGATGGACGAATTACCCCTGGTGTTGATTGACGTTCAGCGCGGTGGTCCATCGACTGGACTTCCCACAAAGACTGAGCAGGGCGATCTTTTGCAGGTGCTTTATGGCCGTAACGGCGAGTCACCCATGCCCGTAATCGCGCCAACCAGTCCTGTAAACTGCTTCGACGCAGCGTACATGGCTTGCAAGATTGCCATGGAACACATGACGCCTGTCGTGGTCTTGAGCGATGCTTACATCGCCAATGGGTCGGGAGCATGGCCCATACCGGAAGTAAAAGATCTGCCAAGCATCACACCGCACCGTGTTACGGAAGAGATGAAAGATAAATACACGCCATATATGCGCGATGAAAAGACGATGGCTCGCTATTGGGCTGTACCGGGTCAAGAGGGCTATGCGCACATCATAGGCGGACTGGAGAAAGACTCGGCCACTGGACAAATATCCAATGATCCCGACAACCACCATCAGATGGTGCGCAATAGGGCTGAGAAAGTGGCTCGTATTCCTGTTCCCGACCTACATGTTTCGGGCGATGTGGATGGTGCCGAGTTGCTGATTGTGGGCTTCGGTGGTACCTATGGACACCTGTATACAGCGATGGAAGAGCTCTTAGAGCAAGGTAAGAAAGTGGCTTTGGCTCACTTTGAGTTCATCAATCCGTTGCCAGCCAACGCCATTGAGGTGCTGAAACGCTATCCTAAAGTGGTGGTAGCCGAACAAAACATGGGACAGTTTGCCACCTATCTCCGCTCGAAAGTCGACGGATTTGTTCCATATCAGTATAACGAAGTAAAGGGACAGCCATTCGTAGTGGCTAAGTTGGTAGATGCATTTACAAAAATATTGGAGGATAGAAAATGACACAAGTCACAGCAAATCAATATAAAAAAGGTCTGGCACGCTGGTGTCCAGGATGTGGAGATCATTTCTTCTTGGCCAATTTGCACAAGGCGATGGCCGAAATGGGCGTTTCACCACATGAAATAGCGGTGATTTCGGGTATCGGATGCTCGAGTCGACTGTCTTATTATATGAGTACGTATGCCATGCAGACCATCCATGGGCGGGCTGCTGCTATCGCCTCTGGGGCCAAAATCGTGAACCCAAATCTCACGGTGTGGCAGATTAGTGGCGATGGAGATGGACTGGCCATCGGTGGAAACCATTTCATTCACACCATCAGGCGCAATGTCAACCTGAACATGGTTTTGCTCAACAACCGCATTTATGGCTTGACAAAGGGACAATATTCACCTACCTCACCCCGAGGATTCGTGTCTAAGTCGTCGCCCTACGGTACGGTAGAAGATCCATTCCAGCCAGCAGAGCTATGCTTTGGCGCCCGCGGAAGGTTCTTTGCGCGTGCGGTTGCCAACGATACGCCGCATACTGTTGAGATTCTTCAAGCTGCTTACAAGCACAAAGGTGCGTCGCTATGCGAGATTTTGCAAAACTGTGTCATCTTCAATAACGGTGCTTACGAGCCGATTTACACCAAAGACGGACGTAAACAGCATGCCATCTATGTAGAGCATGGCAAGCCATTATTGTTTGGAGAGAATAATGAATATGGCCTCGTGCAAGATGGTTTCGGTCTGAAAGTGGTGAAGTTGGGCGAGAATGGCGTCACTGAGAAGGACATCTTGGTACACGATGCGCATGCGCAAGACGACACTTTACACCTCAAACTGGCCATGATGGACAACGAACATGGTTTTCCTGTGGCTCTCGGTGTCATCCGTGACGTGGAAGCACCAACGTATGATGAGATGGTGAACAAGCAGATTGAGGAAGTAACAGCAAAGAAACACTATCATAACTTTGCCGAATTATTGGAGACAAATGATATCTGGGAAGTGAAATAACCTTTCTGCTTTCCATATAACGGAATATCAAAAAAGCCCGAAGCCAATTGTATGCTACAAAGAATGCGATTGACTTTGGGCTTTATTGTTCACTCAGGCAGACAACCGATGCGGCTGATGCTGGGAAATCACCACCGCATCTATTCTTAACAATACATGAAAAAGACCTTCTTGTGCATGTTAATTCTGCTGTTTGGCGGCTTCACCTTGGCGCAGAACAAGCTGTCTTGGGAAACCTATTATGAGCAGTTGACCGACATCGAGGGCATAGAATCGGGTTCCTGGGAGGCCGCTTATGAGGTGTTGAGCGAGCTGGCCGAACACCCTTTGAATCTGAATGAGGCAACGAGGGAGGACCTGGAACAGCTGCCTTTCTTGACTCCGCAGCAGATAGAAGAGCTGGTGGAGTATTTGGATCGCTATGCGCCAATACGCAGTTGGGGCGAATTGTCGATGATTGAGTCGCTCGACGCAACGCGTAGGAAGTTGCTATCTTTCTTCGTCACCCTTGGAACAGAGCAGCCAAAGGCATTCCCTTCCGCAGGCGACATCATGAAATATGGTCGTCATGAGCTGTTGTTCACGGGAAAAGTGCCGTTCTACAAACGTCAAGGTGACGAGAAAGGCTACCTGGGTTATCCCTACAAACATTGGTGGCGGTACAACTTCAAGTACGGACAGTACGTCAACGCAGGTTTCGTGGGGTCGCAAGATGCGGGCGAACCGTGGTTTGCGGGTCGCAACAAGTGGGGTTACGACTACTATTCCTACTATCTCCAGCTGAAAAACTGGGGGCGGCTGAAATCGATGGTGATGGGTCGTTATCGACTGAAGTTCGGTCTGGGTGTCAGCATGAACCGTGACTTTGGATTCGGAAAGTTGGCTACATTATCTGCTTTGGGCAACAACACCAACACCATTCGGGCGCAGTCGTCACGCTCGGAAGCCAACTATATGCAGGGCATTGCAGCCACGGTGAGCGTTGTGCGCGGCCTGAATCTGACGGGATTCGCATCCTATCGCAAGATTGACGGCACGTTGCGAAACGACGACAGCACGACCATTGCCACGATTGTGAAAACGGGTTACCATCGCACGGAACATGAAATGGCTCGCAAGCACAACACGGCTGAGCTGGTGGTAGGTGGCCATGCACAGTATTTTAAAAATGGTTTTCATGTGGGAATGACGGCTTTTCATACGGCACTCGACCGCCCTTTGCGCCCGAAAACAGAACAGTTGTATCGCCAATACAACGCCTCGGGCAAGTCGTTTTGGAATGCCAGCGTGGATTATGGTTACGTCAGCCGTAAATTATCCATACAAGGTGAGACCGCCACAGGCGATTGCCGAGCCTTGGCCACGGTACACTACTTGAGCTATCAGTGTACATCAACGTGGTCAGTGATGACCGTACAGCGTTTCTACTCCTACAAATATCACTCGCTGTTCAGCCAAAGTTTCAGCGAAGGAGGGAAAGCACAGAACGAAAGCGGCATCTACCTGGGTACCAACTGGCATGCCTCTCGCCATCTATCGTTGATGGCCTACGTTGATTATGCCTATTTTCCATGGGCCAGATATCAAGTGAGCAAGGCCAGTTCAGCATGGGACTGTCTGCTGATGGGCAACTACCAGCGACGCAAGTGGCAGCTGCAAGGGCGCTACCGACTGCGGCTTAGGGAGAAAGATAATGCGGAGAAGTCGACCTTGTTGCCCGAACGCATCCACCTAGGGCGCCTGTCTGTGACGTTTGACGATGAACATTGGCTGTTCAAGACACAAGGCGACCTGTCCTATCACGACTTATCAACCAAGAGCTTTGGCTACATGATTGCCGAAACTATGGGCTATCGGCAGGGACGTTTGCGCGCGTTTGCCAATCTAGGGTATTTCAATACCAACGATTTTAACAGTCGAATTTACTGTTACGAGCGCGGTTTGCTTTACACGTTTGCCTTCCCCGTGTTCTCTGGAGAGGGCATGCGTTACGCCATCAACGTGCGTTGGGATGCCAACAGCAAGCTCATGTTCATGGCAAAGCTGGGCACCACGCAATACTTTGACCGTGACAAGATTGGCAGTTCGTACCAACAAATCAACCAAAGTTCGCAAACTGACCTGGAGATGCAGTTGAGATGGCGATTCTGACGTGAAATATTTTTGTACTTTTGCCACAATAAACCAAAAGCAACATGGGGTTGATATTATTGAGTTTCAGTGGTCATTGCTTATCAGCATAGGCGCAACAAGCATAACTTATAATTGCTGCAAAAGTAATACATATAATGGTTTTATATGATATTACTAAAAAAACATACCTTTGCAAACAGATACATCATATTCTCATCATGCAGACAGCAAATCAATTCATGCAACCACAAGACACAAGTAGAAGTAAAAAGATATGGAATGGGATTGTAAATTTCATACAACAACATTTTCGCTTCATCATGTTAATGTTGTTTATCAATATTCCATACCTATTTAATATTTCTTCATTTGGGCGTGGCGTACATCATTTTTTATATATGTGCTTTGCCATTGTTTGCTTAACTCTCATAATATCACTTATTCCATATAAAAGAGTTATGCGTATAACCAAAAGCATCATTGAATTACTATCGGTTTTGTTGCTATTTCTCTCTTTGTATTTTCTATATTATTATCGCAGCTTACCAGATAGTGCGATTTTCGAAATACTTTTAGCTACCAATCATAATGAGGCGATGGAATATCTGCAAGCCAACGTATTAAACATACGGTTGTATGGAAGCATTTGTGCAGTCATCTTTGTTTTATCGGCATATAGCCTGTTAATACTAAAATTAGAATATAAGCGTTCAGCTATTTTATGCGCATCAGCATGGTTTACTTTTGCATCAGTTTTCACAGTAGTCAATCTTGTTAAAGATGTTATTAAACAGAAAACAACTACACGAGATAGGTTGTTACATCAATGCTGCTCTGTCGTTTCTACCGTTTATCTTACACATGACGCCATAAACGACATGCGACAGCTAAAGCAAATGAGGCAGAGGAGGAACACACGCCCTAAGCTGTTAAAGAACAACAGCACCATACCTTATGTTGTCTACATATTAGGAGAGTCTACCACAAGGAACCATATGGGGATATATGGATACCATCTCCAGACAACATCCTATTTAAGTAGCCTTGAAAAGACTGGCGATTTAGTCAAATTTACCGACGTAATCAGTCCAAATGGACACACGATGGAAGTATTGGAAAAATTATTCACATTTTACAGACAAGGTGCAAAAGGGAAGTGGTATGAATATACCGACCTATTCAGTATTTTAAATCAAGCAGGCTATTATACCACTTGGTTATCAAATCAAGAATCTTCAGGCATATATGGTAATAACGGAAGGTTCTACGCAGAGCGATGCAAGTCAAATTCTTTTGTGTGCGTTAGAGATTCAAAAAGTGACTTTACAACGCCTTGCGATGAGCATTTACTACCTTTATTAGACCAAACCTTAAAGCAAACTAAGCCCAAAAGATTTATTGTACTACACCTTATGGGTACACACGGGGAATACGAAAACCGCTATCCCAAAACATTTAAGGCTTTTAGTACAAACGTAGAACAAGGTGAAAATAACAAAATAAAAGAGACAAAAGCAACTTATGATACGGCTGTACGCTACAATGACAGCATCGTCAACGCCATTATCAACCGTTTTAAAGGCAAAGACGCATTGATTATCTACACCTCTGACCACGGTGAAGATGTGATGGAAATCAACAAAAGGATTGCTGGTCACGGTGACATTGACATCAATAATCAGAAAGTAGAAATCCCCATGTTGGTGTATATGTCTAAGACTTTCCAGAAAAACTATCCAGATATCACAAATAGAATTCGCCTGTCTGCACACCGTCCATTCATGACAGACGACATGATACACAGCATTCTTGATCTTATGGAGATACAAACCAAAGAATATCGTCCATCACTAAGCATTTTTAACAAACAATTTAACTATAAGAGAAAACGTATTTGCGCTGAAAAACCTTACCCGATAAAATAGATTAATGATTCGCAGTAATTTGGAAAAGAATATTTCTATTGCCATCAACGCCTATGATACCGAGAAACATTTGCCGCAAGAAGATGACTCAGTGAAGCACTTTGACGAGATTATTGTGTGCGACATGGAGACATCTACCATGTCATACACCGTGCAGCTTTGACCGTGACAAGACTGGCTGTTCGTACCAACAAATCAACCAACATTCGCAAACTGACCTGGAGATGCAGTTGAGATGGCGATTCTGAAAAAAACAGATGAGAATACACTTCATTACAAATGATTGTATTATCTTTGCCGCACAAATAGATCATCCTACTGAATCGCATTTAATCTACATTACGTCAGCTCACTGGAAACATCGCAGGTAAAATGGATTTTGCTGCAAGAACAGACCGCAAGAGCCACAAGATGAGTAGCTGAAAGAGTAAAAAACAAGAATGTAACATGCTGAAAGTATCAATTTTGGTGCCTGTCTATGGCGTTGGTCCGTATATCGAACAGTGTGCCGAAAGCCTTTTCTTACAAACTTATCCCACCGTAGAATTTATCTTTGTAAACGACTGTACGCAGGACGATAGCATTGAAAAGCTGAAAGCCTGCATGGCCCGATTCCCGCAACAGGCAGCAAAAGTAAAAATCATTCATCATCACGAGAATCATGGTTTGGGCGCTTCTCGGCAGACAGCTTTAGAAGCTGCCACGGGTGATGCGGTGACAATCGTGGACAGTGACGACTTTTTGGAACCCAATGCCATCGCTCTACAGGTGGAAAAGATGAATGCCTCGGGCGCAGACATCGTGGAAGGGGCTTACTATAGAATGGGGTGTAAACACGAAAAGATTGTATTACCAGCACATACTTCAAAGAGAAGGCGTATCAAAACCCTGCTTTGGCACAAAGGAAATGGTTTTATTTGGGGAAAACTTTATCGCAGATACTTGTTCACCCAACACGACATTAAATTTACAGAGGGGGTAGATTACGGCGAAGATTATTCGGTTTTACCCCGTCTTCTGCTGGTAGGGAGCAGAACGTGGATAGACGACGTGGTGTACACTTACCGAACCAACCG